>JAJFIG010000210.1 GCA_021775195.1 Rhodospirillales bacterium
GCCACGTCGGCGTGTCGCCGCGCCAGCTCCAACGGTTGTTCAGGAAACATACGGGCCGGGGGCCGAAGGATTTCTACCTTAATCTCCGTCTCAGCCACGGCCGCCTGCTGTTGCTCCAAACCTCGCTACCCGTCCTCGACATCGCCGTGGCGTCGGGCTTCTCCTCTCACGCCCATTTCACCAAATGTTACCGCGACAAGTTCGGCTATCCGCCAAGATGGGAGCGCAGTCATATCCTATAGCCGCAGCGGCAATCGGGTCGACATGGTCTTCACCATGGAACGGCACAAGGCGTGAGGCGGCAGCAATAAATTCAGGAGGAAACCATGGAAATTCGCATTGATGGGCGGAACGCCGTCGTCACCGGGGGCAGCCTCGGCATCGGCTTCGCCATCGCCGAGGGCTTGGCGCAATCGGGGGCCAATGTCGCCATGGTGGCGCGGCGCGCCGAGGTGCTGGACGAGGCGGTGGCGGCAATCGGCAAGAAGGCCACGACCAAGGTCGTCGCCATACCGGGCGACGTCAGCGACGGGGACGAATGTACGCGCATCTTCGAGGCGGCGAAGGGGGCGCTGGGACAGGTCGACATCCTGGTCAACAACGCCGGGTCGTCGCAACGGGGACCGTTCGAGGATATCACCGACACCGTCTGGCAGGCCGACCTGGACCTCAAGCTGTTCGCGGCGATCCGGCTGTGCCGGCTGGCGCTGCCGGAGATGAAATCCCGGCGCTGGGGCCGCATCATCAATGTCCTCAATACGGGGGCCAAGGCACCGCCAGCGGAAGGGGCGCCGACCGCCGTCACCCGGGCGGCGGGGATGGCCTTGACCAAGGTACTGGCGGGGGAAGGCGCGGCCCACAACGTGCTCGTCAACTCGCTCCACGTCGGGCGCATCGAGAGCGACCAGTGGGTGCAACGGCACGCCGCCGAGGGCGGCAAGCGATCCCTGGAGGACTTCTACGCCGAGATGGGCCAGACACTGCCCATGGGCCGGATCGGGACCGCCGAGGAATTCGCCAACATGGCCTGCTTCCTGGCTTCCGACGCGGCGACCTACATCACCGGCTCCGCCATCAACGTCGACGGCGGGCTGAGCCCGGTGGTATAGGCAAACCTTCAGAAATCCCGCACCCGTTTGGTGGTCTCGGGATCGAGGAAGCCGGCAACGGTGGCCTCCGTCTCGAGGTTCAATGCCGCCTCGAGGTCGGCAGCGGCGGTGCGGTTGAGGACCCGCTTCATGGCCCGGACGGCCAACGGCGGCAAGCCAGCCAATTGGGCCGCGACGGCTTGCGCTTCTTCCATGAGGCGGTCGTCGCCGACGACGCGCCAGGCGACACCGAGATCGAGCAGCGCGGCGGCGTCGTAATGCTCGCCCAGGAACAGCATCTCGCGGGCCTTGTTGAGGCCGGCCAGCGCCGGCAGCAGGGCCGTGACCCCACCGGTGACGAAGAGGTTCAAAGAGACCTCGGGGAAGAAGCCCTTGGCGCTCTCGGCCCAGACGGGGAAGTCGCAGTTGATGGCCCATTCGAAGCCGCCGCCGACGGCCCAGCCGTTGATGGCGCCGACCACCGGCTTGGCGCCGAAGACGATGGCCCGGGTGGCGCGCTGGATGGCCTCGACCAGGTCGCGGGCCTCGGCCTCGCTTTCGGGATGGACGTGCTGACGGCGGTCGTCGCCGGCGCAGAAGGCGCGGCCAACACCGGTGAACACGATGGCCCGGGTGGCGTCGTCGGCGTTGGCATCGTCGAAGGCCCGCGCCACGTCGTCGATGAGCTGGCGGTTCATGGCGTTGAGGCTATCAGGCCGATTGAGAGCGATGGTGCGGACGCCGCCGTCCAGGGTGCTGAGGATGGTTTCGTATTCGCTGGCGCTCATGGGTAGGTCCTTATCACGCGTCGGGTCTTGCCTTCGGTCCGGGGCAGGCTTCGGGGGTCGAGGAGCGCTACCCTGGCGGTGGCGCCGAGGCGGTCCTTGATGGCGCCTTCGACCGCCTGGGCCAACGCCGGGCTGGCGGCATGGCCGGGTGCCAACTCCGCCTCGACGGGGAGCAGGTCATGGGGCGGCGGGTGGTCGAGGACGATCCTGTATTCGCCGGAAAGCTCGGCGAACCCGTTGAGGACGCCGGCGACCATGGCCGGGAACATGTTGAGCCCGCGCACGACCACCATGTCGTCGGCGCGGCCGACGACCCGGAAGCGGGGCGCGGTGCGTCCGCAGGCAGCCGGGCCGGTGCCGGTGAGGCGGATGATGTCGCCGGTGCGGAAGCGAACCAGGGGCTGGCATTCCTTGGCCAGGTGGGTGAGCACGAGCTCGCCGGTCCCGCCCTCGGCCCACGGCCTGGGGGTGCCGTCCCCGGGATCGATAAGTTCGGGGTAGAGCACGTCGAGGGCGACGAAATGGAGATCGTCGCAGACCTCGGTCTGGCCGGCGATGTTGCAGAGGACGTCGGAAACGCCGTAGTTGGCGTTGCGGGCGGCGAAGCCCCAGGTGTCCTCGAGGCGGCGGCGGAAGGCGGGCTCGTCCAGACCCGGCTCGCCGCCGAAGAGCCCGAGCCGCAATCCCAGGTCCCGGGGCGCCAGGCCGGGGAAGTCGTCGGCGATGACCTGCTCGAGGACCGCCGGATAGGAGGGCGTGCACGATATGGCGGTGACGCCGAGGTCGCGGATGACCTCGATCAGGCCGGCGCTGCCGCCGACCCCATAGGGGATCACCGTGGCCCCGGTTTCCTCCAGGGTCGCGTGATCGCTGTAGCCGCCCATCCAGAGCCGGTAGTTGAGGCAGTGGACGACCCGGTGTCCGGGACCGAGGCCGGCCGCCGCCTGGGCCCGGGCGCCGACCGTCGCGGTCATGACGGCGTCGGCGTGGCTAAGGGCCAGATTCATGGCGACGCCGGTGGTGCCCGAGGTGCGGTGAACACGGGAAATCCGGGCGGGCTCACTGGCTAGATAAGAGCCGAAGGGCGGGTTTTCGTGCTGATCGCGGCGGATCATGTCCTTGTCGGTGAAGGGAAGGTCGTCGAGCTCCGCCAGGTCGCCGCGCAAGGCCCGCCCGCCCAAGAGGCGCCGGTAGAAGGCCGAGGCCAGGCCGACGTAGTCCGCCTGCCGGGCCCAGCGGGAGCGCCGATGGGCGGCGATCTCGGAAAGGTCGAGGAAGTCGGCCCGTGGCAGGGCGTTGCAATCGGTCATGACGGGATCGTGCCGTTATTGTCGTTGCCGTACCGGCGGCCGAAGGACCGCCAGTGTCGGGGCAAAACCGCCCGCCCGCAAGGCCCCTGGACTATTTGATCGGATCGAGGAAAAGGCGGGAGAGACGGCATTCACACCGTCCCTCCCCGACCTTTTCACCGCATCACGCGGGCTGCTGAGGCTTCATATCGTCGGCACTGATGCCGGCAACCGCGACCGGGGCGGTCATGGCGTCGCGCCTGAAGGGCTCGCCCAGCTCCTGGTTCAGGATCACCTCGATGAAGGTCGTGACCCCTTCCGACTGCGCCTTGCAGGCGGTGGAGAGGATCTGGGTCAGTTCCTCCGCGGTGCGGGCCTGAACGCCCTTCACGCCGCAGGCTTCGGCGATCTTCGCGAATGAAACATCCCCGTCCAACTCGGTTCCGACGAAGTTGTCCTCGTACCACAGGGTCGTGTTGCGCTTTTCCGCGCCCCATTGGTAGTTGCGGAAAATGACCATGGTGATGTTGGGCCATTCCTTCCGCCCACACGCGGTCATTTCGTTCATGGAAATGCCGAAGGCCCCGTCACCGGCAAAGCCGACGCAGGGCAGGTCGGGACGGCCGATCTTGGCGCCAAGGATGGCCGGGAAGCCATAGCCGCAAGGCCCGAACAGTCCCGGCGCCAGGTATCTGCGCCCCTCCTCGAAGGTAGGATAGGCGTTGCCGATGGCGCAGTTGTTGCCGAGGTCGGTGGAGATAATGGCTTCCCTTGGCAAACCGGCCTGGATGGCGCGCCAGGCGATACGGGGGCTCATGCGGTCGGGGTTGCTGTTGACCGCCCGCTGGTTCCAGGTGGTGCCGGGGTCGTCGTCCTCGTGATCCATGGAGGTCAGCGTCTGCAGCCAGCGGGACCGGGTCTCGGCGACCATGTCCTTCCGTTCCTGGCGCCCGGCGTCTCCGGCGTGGTCCGCAAGCTGCTCCAGGATCTGCTCGGCCACCAGCTTGGCGTCGCCCTGGATGGGGACGGTGACCGTCTTGGTCAGTCCGATGCGGTCGGCGTTGATGTCGACCTGGATGATCTTCGCATCCTTTGGCCAGTAGTCGATCTCGTAGCTGGGCAGGGTCGAGAAGGGATTGAGGCGCGTGCCCAGTGCCAGGACGACGTCGGCCTTGGAGATGATTTCCATCGCCGCCTTGGAGCCGTTGTAGCCCAGAGGGCCCACCGCAAGCGGATGGGAGCCGGGGAAAGCGTCGTTGTGCTGGTAACCGCAACAGACCGGTGCGCCCAGGCGTTCCGCCAGCGCCTTCGACGCCTCGACCCCGCCCGAAAGCACCGCTCCGGCGCCGTTGAGGATCACAGGGAATTTCGCATCCGACAAAAGTTTCGCGGCCTCGGCGATGGCGGTGCGACCGCCCGACGGCCGTTCGATACGGACGAGGGGCGGCAATTCGATGTCGACCACCTGGGTCCAGTAGTCGCGGGGAACGTTGATCTGAGCCGGAGCGGAACCGCGCCAGGCCTTCTCGATCACCCGGTTCAGGACTTCGGCCATGCGCGCCGGATCGCGGACTTCCTCCTGATAGCAGACCATGTCCTCGAACAACGCCATCTGCTTCACTTCCTGGAAACCGCCCTGACCCATGGTCTTGTTGGCGGCTTGGGGTGTCACCAGAAGCAACGGCGTGTGGTTCCAGAAGGCGGTTTTGATCGGAGTCACGAAGTTGGTGATCCCGGGACCGTTCTGGGCGATGGCCATGGACATCTTGCCGGTCGTGCGTGAGTAGCCGTCGGCGCTCATGCCGGCGTTGCATTCATGGGCGCAGTCCCAGAAGGTAATGCCCGCCTTGGGGAAAAGGTCGGAAACGGGCATCATCGCGGAACCGATGATGCCGAAGGCATGCTCGATCCCGTGCATCTGTAGAACCTTGATGAAGGCTTCCTCGGTGGTCATTTTGGTCATTTCAACTTCCTCTCTGCATTCAGAACCAATATCAAATCCGTCGATCTTCCAAAACCAATTTCCAAAACTATCGATCTTCGTTTCTCATGGGGTCGTCCGCCCGTAGTAAAGGGTGACGACGTGGCGTGCCTGGGCAAACACCAGCCATCGCTCGATCAAAAGGCCCACGGTTATGCTGAGCGACGCCGCGATGGCGGCTAAGGCGGCGCCCACCCCGTCGAGATTCATAGCCGCGGCAATCAGGATGCCGGGAAGCAGGAAGGCGAACCCTTG
Organism: Rhodospirillales bacterium; assembly: GCA_021775195.1. Taxonomy (GTDB): domain Bacteria; phylum Pseudomonadota; class Alphaproteobacteria; order Rhodospirillales; family 2-02-FULL-58-16; genus JAJFIG01. Next base: position 5,402 of record JAJFIG010000210.1, read on the forward strand.
GGCGTAGAACCTGAGCTTCGCGGCATGGCGCCGGGCAACCTGGTAGCCCATTTCCTTGAGGAGGTAGTTGTCCTCGGTGTGGGGCGCTTCGAGAAGTCTCACCTGGCCGAACCGGCCCAGGCCGGTGGCGCTTTCCAGGGTCGTAGTCGGCTCGGCGGTGTCTATATGGCGCCAATAGGCGAGCTTGAAACACCAGGCGAGGACAAGGGAAACCAAGGCTATGGTGTCCATGGCCCCGGCCGTGACGCCGAAGGCGCTCTTCAACGCCGTCAACCAGACCGCTCCACTGGCCAGGGCCAGTGTCAGGTAATTGATGACGGTCCAGCCGTTGGCCCACTCGGGGATCGTGGCAAGCGAGCGGTAGATCATCGCCGTGCAGTACACGGTGACCATCGCCATCACCGCGCTCGCCCAACCGATGATCCAGCCGGCGCCGCCGTAGCTTTCCGGCCACAACCAGGCCGCCGCCAGACCGCAGGCGGGAATATAGGTGACCACCGCCGCGACCCCTTCGCGCGACAACCAGCTCGTGCGCCATTGGCTGAGGGCGCGCCAGGCGCGCTCGGGATGCCCCAAATGGACGGTGGACGACAATAGGCCCGCCGTCACCGCCACCAGCGCCAAGGCAATGCCCGTCAGGCCGAAGGCCCGGTCGGCGGGCAGGACGCCGATGGCGCCCAGAGCGCCGATCAGCGCCAGCAGCCCATAGCCCACGCCGGACGAGACGGTGAAGAAGATGACCGAGAAAGCTGGATGCAACGCCCGTCTCCCTAGAGCCCTATCCGGCCAAATGGAACCATTTGACCGGGATGATTTTGTGCCGTGGTTAGGCGCGGGTCGCATGCCGATGCAGGGCATCGGCAAAGAGA
>JAJFIG010000022.1 GCA_021775195.1 Rhodospirillales bacterium
GATGGCCGACCAGCCGGAACCGGAAACGGAGGCCCGAAGCTGCGACTGGCCCGGTTGCGAGGAAGAGGGTGCCCATAGGGCGCCACGCTCGCGCGAGGACCTGCACAGCTACCGCTGGTTCTGCCTTGCCCACGTGCGCCAGTACAACGCCGCCTGGAACTACTACGCCGGCATGAGCGAGGACGAAATCGAGAAGGACGTGCGCCACGACACCGTGTGGCGGCGCCCGACGTGGCGTGGTGGCGCGGTGCCCCGGGACTTCGCCTTCAAGGTCCACGGCGTGGACGACGACCTGGGGCCGTTCACCGACGGCGGGACAGGCCCGCGCGACCGGGACAGGTCCCCGCCACCGCCACGCAAGGGACACAGCGAAGAGGATAAGGCGCTGGGTATCCTGGGCCTGAAGCCGCCCGTGACGGCGACCAGGGTCAAGGCCCGTTACAAGGAACTGGTCAAGCGCTATCATCCCGACGTAACCGGCGGCGACAAGGCCTCGGAAGAGAAATTCAAGGAGATCAGCCAGGCCTATCAGACCATCATAGAACGCCTGAGCACTTGACATAGAGCGCCTGAGCACTTGACAAACGGCGGGCTTGTGAACACTTCTCGGGTTTGAAAGAGGCCCCGGAGCACGACGCGGCTGCTCGCCGCCAGCGGCCCGAGAGACCGCTACCCCTTACCCGGCACCCAAATGCCAAACCACGGGAACCGCGTTTGATGACCACGCCTGCGACAACAGAGACATCCGGATCGGGCTTCCCCCTGGATACCCCCGACATCTCCATTTCGGTCCGCCAGACCTTCGGCATAGACAGCGACATGGAGGTGCCGGCGTTCAGCGAGGGCGAGGACCACGTCCCCGACATCGACGACGCCTACCAGTTCGACCACGACACCACACTGGCCATCCTGTCGGGATTTGCCCACAACCGCCGGGTCATGATCCAGGGATACCACGGAACCGGCAAGTCGACCCATATCGAGCAGGTGGCGGCGCGGCTCAACTGGCCGTGCATCCGGGTCAACCTGGACAGCCACATCAGCCGCATCGACCTGGTGGGCCGGGACGCCATCGTGCTCCGCGACGGCAAACAGGTCACCGAATTCCGCGAGGGCATGCTGCCGTGGGCGCTCCAGCACCCGACGGCCCTGGTCTTCGACGAATACGACGCCGGACGCCCGGACGTGATGTTCGTCATCCAGCGGGTGCTCGAGGTGGAAGGCAAGCTGACGCTGCTGGATCAGAACCGGGTGATGCGGCCACACCCCTTTTTCCGCATGTTTTCGACCACCAACACCATCGGCCTGGGCGACACCACGGGGCTCTACCACGGCACCCAGCAGATCAACCAGGGCCAGATGGACCGTTGGAACGTGGTGGCGACACTCAACTACCTGCCCCACGCCGACGAACTCAACATCGTCCTGGCCAAGGTGCCGGCCTACAACACCACGGAACGCCGGCAAACGGTAAGCGCCATGGTCGACGTGGCGCACCTGACGCGCAACGGCTTCATGAATGGCGATATCTCGACCGTGATGTCGCCGCGCACGGTCATGAACTGGGCCGAGAACGCGGAAATCTTCGGTGACGTGGGGTTTGCCTTCCGGCTGACCTTCGTCAACAAATGCGACGAGGTCGAACGCCCGGTGGTGGCCGAATACTATCAGCGCTGCTTCGGCGCCGACCTGCCTGAATCGGCGGCCCTGACGGCGCTGCTCTAACGGTGAGCCAGTCCGAAGCGCCCGCCGATCTGGTCAAACGGGTGACCGCGGCCGCGGTCAAGGCCCTGTCGTCACAGCCCGAGGTGACCGTCAACTTCTCCAGCGGAAGCAGCCAGGACAATGCCAGTGTCAGTGACACGGGCGTCCGCCTGCCCAACCCGCCACGCCAGTTGACCCGCGACGGGATGGCGCACCTGCGTGGCCTTTCCGACGCCGCCGCCATGCGCCTTCGCTACCACGACGCCGACCTGCACCGGCGGCGCATGCCCCCGGGACGCGAAGCCCAGGCGGTGTTCGATGCCATCGAACAAATACGGGTCGAAACCCTGGGCAGCCGCCGCATGCGCGGCGTCGCCGATAATCTGGCGACACTGCTGGAGGACCGGTGCCAGGGGATGGCGGAGGTCGGGGAGCGCAACGACGACCAGCTTGGGGCGGCGGTGGGCCTGATGCTGCGCGAAAAAATCTCGGGCAAGTCCCTTCCGAAGAGCGCCGGTACGATGCTGACCCTGTGGCGGGACTGGCTGAACGAGCGCATCGGCGGACGCCTCGCCGAACTGGCCGAGTGCGTCGACGACCAGGATGCGTTCGCCCGGGACGCGGTGGACCTTCTGCGCGTCCTCGACCTCATCGACGAGGACGAGGCGCTCTCCGACGACCGGGACCAGGACGAGGACGAGGATAACACCGACGACCAGCCGCAATCGGGACAATCGGAGATGGAGGCGGACGGCTCCCTGCCGAGCCAGGAGGAGGACGGCCTGTCGGACGACGAAACCGCCGCCGGCCAGGACGACGAGTTCATGGTCGGTGACGGGGACAGCGAACCCGCCGGGCCGACCCGCTGGCAACCCCATTGGCCCGACAACCAGGGTGCCATGGCGTCAGCCTATCAGGCCTTTACGACCGCCTTCGACGAAACCGTCGACGCCGGCACCTTGTGCGAGCCCGGCGAGCTGTCGCGGCTGAGAGTGCAGATGGACCAGCAACTGTCCCATTTCCAGGGCGTCGTGGCACGGCTCGCCAACCGCCTGCAGCGCCACCTGATGGCCAAGCAGACGCGGTCCTGGGACTTCGACCTGGAGGAAGGCCTGCTGGACGCCGGGCGCCTGGCGCGGGTGGTCATCGACCCTGTGCATCCGCTGTCGTTCAAGCGCGAGAAGGAGACCGACTTCCGCGATACCGTGGTGACCCTGCTGATCGACAACTCGGGCTCCATGCGCGGGCGCCCGATCACGGTGGCGGCGCTGAGCGCCGATATCCTGGCGCGGACCTTGGAGCGGTGCGCGGTGAAGGTGGAAATCCTCGGCTTTACGACCCGGGCCTGGAAGGGCGGCCAGTCGCGGGAAGCGTGGGTCACCGACGGCAAGCCGAAGAGCCCGGGACGCCTGAACGACCTGCGCCACATCGTCTACAAGGGTGCCGACACGCCGTGGCGCAGGGCGCGCCGCAACCTGGGACTGATGCTGCGCGAAGGGCTGTTGAAGGAGAACATCGACGGCGAAGCCCTGTTGTGGGCCCACAACCGCCTGCTGGCACGGTCCGAACAGCGGCGCATCCTGATGGTCATCTCCGACGGCGCCCCGGTCGACGACGCCACCCTTTCAGCCAACGCCGGTAATTACCTGGAACGGCACCTGCGGGACGTCATCGACTGGATCGAGACCCGCTCGCCCGTCGAACTGACGGCCATCGGCATCGGCCACGACGTGACACGCTACTACCGGCGCGCCGTGACCATCGTCGACGTCGAGGACCTGGGCGGCACCATGATGCAGAACCTGACCGACCTGTTCGACGAGGAACCCGGCACCGGCCCGGGGCGCGCCAGGGCGCACTAAAAGCAGCAACCGGGTTTAGAAACTCAGGGTCAGATCGAGGGGGGTGGATTTGCAGGCGGCGACCTGCAATGCCTGTTCGGCCGGCAGTCGCGATTGCAGGCGGAGGCCGATGGTTGGGCGGATGGCCGCCTCATAGGTTTCAAGCCCCGGCTTCAAGGTCTGGACGGCCCTCTGGCGCCAGGTCAGCTCCCTGGCGAAGGCGGCCTCGGCACGGGCCAGTTTCTTCAGGGCCCTGCCCTTCTTCGGCTTGCTCCGGCGCAGCAACTTGCGGGAACCCGACAGTTCCTTGGTAATGGCCCGGGTGCCGGCGACGGCGCGAACGAGGGTGATGACTTTCTTGATGGCGGCGGCGGCGGCCTTCGGCGGCTCGTTCTCGATAACCGCCTTGAGCTCGGTGATGCGCCCGTCAAGCCTGGCCAGGCCGGCAGCCGACGAAATCAACTTGTTGATCTCGCGCACGGCGTCATAGGCGTCGTCCACGTTGCGCCGGTACTGGCGCCGGACCATGGTTTCGGCTTTCTTGAGCACCACGAATTTCTTGCGCTCTTCCTTCCAGGCGGCGGGAATGCTCGCTTTCAGGCGCTTGTCTTCGGCCGCCAGCGCGTCCAGTTCCGCCGTCAGGCGGCCCTTCATGCCGTTTTCGGATTCTTCGCTCGACAGCCGGGACAAGGTGGTCTCAAGCACCTTCCGTTCCCTCTTGATGCGGACAAGCTGCTTTTCGATTGCCCGGACTTCCACATGCCGGGGGCGGTAGGCGACGGCGAAATCGTTGAGCGCCTTATCCGCGTCCTTGATTTTGCCGATGAACTGGAATGTCTTTTCCGCCTTGTCGAAGCCGCCCGTCAGGTCCGATTTCACGCCGCCCGGCAGCACGGAAAGGTCGAGGCTCCGGGCCGCATTGATGGCAGCCTTGATCTCACCACCGTTCGTGGTGAGATCCTCGAACACCAGCGTCTCCAGGCAATACTGCAGTCCGGGATTGCGCGGCGGCGGCGCCGTCTCCGACGACAACGACAGCCGGTTGGGCAGATAATTGACCATTTGCGGGAACACGCCGACGATGCCGAGCGCCACCAACTGCAACAGGATGAAGGGCACGACACCCTTATACATTTCAATGGTTTTCACGGCCCGGTGGGCGACGCCACGAAGATAGAACAAGGCGAAGCCGAACGGCGGGGTCAGGAAGGATGTCTGGATATTGAGCCCGATCATGACACCGAGCCACACGGCGGTGACGTTGGCGGCCGGATCGAGGAGCAGGATCGGGGCGACGATCGGCACGACGACGACGGCGATCTCAATGAAGTCCAGGAAAAACCCGAGCACGAAAATCACCGCCATGACGATGGTGAACTGGGCCCAGAACCCCCCCGGCATGCTGGTCAGGAACTCCTTGACCAGATCTTCGCCGCCGAAGGCCCTAAACGCCGCCGTCAGCATGGCCGCGCCCAGAAGAATGATGAACACCAGCGAGGTCGTCTTGGCGGTTTCCAGCATCACGTCCCTGAGAGTGTTCTCGATCTTGAGCGCCCGCCAGCCGCTCCACACCAGCGCCGTGATCAGGCCGACAACGGAAACGATGGTCAGGATCAGGCCGATCACGTCATGGGTGGTTACGATCTTCTTGACGTTGACGTCGAAAAACGCGATCACGCCGCCGATCGCGGCCAGGGACGCCAGGGCCAGGACGGCGGGCCTGTAGGCCCCCATTCGCCCTTCGCACAAACGGTATCCGGCCATGATCAACGCCCCGGCAGCGCCAATGGCGCCGGCCTGGTTGACCGTGGCGATGCCGGTGATGATCGAGCCCAGGACCAGGAAAATCAGGCTTAGCGGCGGGATCAGAGTGATCGCCACCTTGAGAAAGAACTGGCGGTCGAACTTACCCTCGTAACGGATGGTCGGCGCCATTTTGGGCCGCAAAAGGGCGAGAATGAGGATGTACCCCATATAGAGTCCGACCAAGACCAATCCGGGTATGAAAGCGCCCAGGAACATTTCGCCGGCACTGGTCGACGACACATCGAAGGCGGTGGGCATGGAGAGCTCGCCGGTCGCGGCCTTGTAGAGCTCCTTGCGCCCGGTGCTGGCCTGGTCAACGGCGCTGGCAAGCTGGTCGGCAAGGATAATCAGCACGATCGACGGCGGGATGATCTGCCCGAGCGTACCCGAGGCCGCGATCGTCCCCGTGGACAACGAATTCGCATACTTGTTGCGCATCATCGCGGGCAGGGAAATCAGCCCCATGGCAACGACGGTCGCGCCGACGATGCCGGTGGTCGCGGCCAGCAGCGCGCCGACGAAAACGACCGAAATGCCGAGCCCCCCCGGCACCGGCCCGAACAGCTGCGCCATGGTCACCAGAAGGTCTTCCGCCAGCTTCGAGCGCTGCAGCATGATGCCCATGAAGATGAACAGGGGAATCGCAATCAGGGTATCGCGTTCGACCTCCCAATAGATTCCCCGGAAGTTGGTCACACCGGCGCTCAGCCATTGCCAGGCGCCGTCCTGGGCGAAATAGGCATCGGGGTTGCCGGCGAACAGGTAGCCGGCAAGCGCCGCCAGGCCGATGGTGAGGATTGCCGAACCGGGCAGCGCGAAAGCAACCGGGAAACCGGCCCCGAGGGCACCGGCCATCAGAATGATCAAAAGGGCAAGAAAGACGAGTTCCACGGCGTCGGCTCCTCAGGTCACTGAACGGCGTGGACGTCGTGGTCGCGGCCGCCGGGATCGCCCCGGAAATCGGCGACGGCATCCAGCATGTAGCTGACGAACTGGATCATCATGGAAATGGCGAAAACCGCCAAGAACCCGGCCATCAGGTATTTGACATACATGCCGAAGCCGGTCTGGGTGGTCTCGAAGGCCAGCAGGGGGCTGTTGATGACCGACGCCGCGCCGGCGGTGCCGACGCTCAGTATCAGCCAGCACAGGGAAATCCCGAGCAACAGCGAACCGAGGGCGTTGACCAGGCCTTTGTATTTCGGGCTGAAGTTCGTGTAGGCGATATCGACGCGGACATGGCCTTCCTCGAGCAGCGTATAGGCGCTGGCGAACAGGAACAGCCCGGCGTACCAGAACCGCACCAGGTCGGCCATGAACGCCTGTTCATAGGAAAACAAGAACCGCGTGATCACGATCAGGAGTTCGGCGGCGACCGCCATCAACCCCAGCCAGTGGAAGCCGAGCGTGCGCGAAAAACACGCGGTGAGGGCCGCGAGGCCGACCAGCGGCATGTGCACATAAGTGCCGCGAAACCGCGCCTTGCCGAGGTCGGTCCCCATTTGGTCGCCGAAGAGTACCGGCAAGAAACCCTCGACACGGAGAAACGAAATGATGGCGTCGGCGACCCCGACATAGAGAACGGTGAAAAAGGCGGCGCGGATCAGAAAGGTATTGATGGCGGAGATGCGCTCGCTGTCCTCGCGCAGTGCGCGCCCGCTGGTCCTGAGAACATAAGCGATGGCGGCAACGAATGCGGCGGGATAAAGGCCCAGCTGCAGCCAGGCCGAGCCAGCGGCGCCCGGTTCGGCGACCTTGGCGACCAAGCCCAAGGCGACGGTGGCTCCGGGCCAGCCCTGCCAGAAGGTCATGTAATTGTTGAACAGAAATACGAATGTCGCGGCGAGAACGGTCCAGCCGAAAATTCGGACGAGAACGGGAACGACGGACGCTACCGGGGACGCCGGTTCGGTTCCTGTGCCGGTCTGATCACGGAGTTCGGCCGCCATCAAAGAGTGCTCCCCCCGGAAAAACACGACCGGGACGGGGCAAAGCCCCGTCCCGACGCGTTTTCATTGCCCGTCTTGGATCAGATTTCGATCCCGAGCACGCGGTTGCGCTGGTTGATGTAGCCCGCGTCGGACAGCAGCATCCAGCGGCCGACGTCAGCACGCGTCGCGGCGAAGCTCTTATGAATCTTCGCGGCGAGTGGGCTGTGGGCCTGGGTTTCCTTGAAGACCTCCTCGGCGGCCGTGCCGAAGCTGTCATAGATGTCGTCGTTGAATGACCGCACCTTGACGCCGTGATCCTTGATCAGGCGGTTGAGGTAGGTACCGTTGTTGCCGTTGGTCTCGGCCATCTGCCGGGAGTTTTCCTCGTGGCAGGCGGCTTCGATGACGGCCTGATCGGATTTCGACAGGCTCGACCACCACTTCTTGTTCATGCCCAGGGTCAGCTGCGAGGCCGGCTCGTGCATGCCCGGATAGTAGTAGTACTTGGCGGCTTCATAGAATTTCATGAAGTAATCGTTCCAGGGACCGACCCACTCGGTGGCGTCGACGGCGCCGGAAACCAGGTTTTCATAAATCTGGCTGCCCGGAAGGGAAACCGGAGAGGCGCCCAGCTTGGCGAGAACGTCGCCGCCCAAGCCCGGGATACGCATCTTCAAGCCCTTGAAGTCGTCGGCGGAGTTCATTTCCTTGTTGAACCAGCCGCCCATCTGCACACCGGTGTTGCCACAGGGGAAACCCTTGATGCCGAAGCTGCCGGCGAGTTCGTCATGGAGCTGCTGGCCACCGCCGAACTTCATCCACGCTTCCATTTCGACGAAGGTGAGGCCGAAGGGAACGGCGGTGAAGTAGGCCCAGCCGGGGTGCTTGCCTTTCCAGTAGTAGTCGGCCGCGATGTAGGCCTGGGAATTTCCGGAAGCGACTTCGTCAAAGGAATCGAAAGCGCCGACACGCTCGCCGGAAGCAAAGTATTTGACCTGAATCCTGCCTTCCGTCAGTTCCGGAATGCGGGCTGCCAGGCGCTGGGCGCTGGTGCCAAGGCCAGGAAAATCCCGGGGCCAGGTCGAGACGATGACCATTTCCTTGCGGGCCTGGGCGATGGCGGGCGCCGCAAGTGCCGAAGCGGCAACACCGGCAACGCCAGCGACGGCCGTATTCTTCAAAAACTTACGTCGTTTCATGAGTCGAAACCTCCGTGTTGGGATTACGTTTCTTTGATTTCAATTCGTACCTACGATACCCGAAGGTACAATGTATAGGCATTTTACCTACTTTAGTTGCGACGTAACTCTAAATGTATGATGCGAATAATCAAGGCGGCATACTGAAACGATAGTAATGGTGTTGTGATGTGCCACGGGACGCCGGGTCTCCGTACCAGTTTCCCGCCCTCGAAACGCCGTCACAATGGGTGTCTACCGGTGCAGGTCGGTATTATTCATCCAGCAGTTCCAGAATCCGGTCGAAGCGGAAATTCTGCGCCAGGTCCGCCAGCCCGTCGGCCAGGGCCGGGTCGCGGGCGCGAACCGGGACCAATGCGTCATCGAAGGCCTCGTTGCTCAAGGTAACGGCGGCATCCCGCAGGGTGTCCCGCAGCTCTTCCGGCAGTGCGGCGACGGCCTCGGCGGTCACCTCCACCGGCGCCCCGGCCGGCTCCGCGGCGGCCTCCTCGTAGCGGTAGCGCACCCCCAGTTTCTGCGCCATGGCGTCGAAGATCTCGTCGGCCTTGAAGGGCTTGTGGATCACGTCGTCGCAGCCCGCTTGCAGAATGGCCTCGCGTTGTTGCTTGAAAGCGCTGGCGGTGAGGGCGACGATTTTCACCGTATTCCCGCCGGGCAGGGTACGGATGCGCCGGGTTGCGTCGTAGCCGTTCATCACCGGCATGCGCATGTCCATCCAGATGAAATGAGGCTGCCATTGTTCGAATAAGGCGATGGCCTCCTCGCCGTTCTCCGCCTCCCGGATCTCGAAGCCCGCCAGTGCCAGCAGGGTGCTCAACAGCAGCCGGTTATCGGGATTGTCCTCGACCACGAGGATGCGCCACGGGGGCTGTCCCGGTTCCAGGCCCCGCACCGCCGGCCTGGGCGCCTCGACGCCACCGGCCTCCGCGGCCTCCGCCAGGGCCACCGGCAGGTCGACGCTGAACAGCGAGCCCTTGCCGATTTCGCTCTCGGCGCCGATCCCGCCGCCCATGAGATCGACGAACGACTTGCTGATGGCCAGCCCCAGACCGGTCCCCTTGGTCTCGGATTTGGAGCGCCCGGCCTGGACGAAGGGATCGAAGACGCGTTCCAACGGCTCCGGCGCGATGCCCGGCCCGCTGTCCTCCACCTCGATCTGCAACGTAACCATTGAGGGGTCATCAGCCATGGGCAGGGTGCGGGCGCGCAGCGATACCCCACCCTCGCCGGTGAACTTCACCGCGTTGCCCAGCAGGTTGATGAGGACCTGGCGCAGCTTGCCGGCGTCGGTCTTGACGTATTGGGCCAGCGCCGGATCGAGTTCCAGCTCGAAGCGCAGGCCGGCGCTCTCGGCGCGCCCTTCGAACATCAGGCCGATATCCTGCAGCATCCGCGGCAGATCGAAGTCCGCCGGTTCCAGCTCCACCCGACCCGCGTCGATTTTGGAGAGGTCGAGCACGTCGTTGATCATGTCCAACAGGTGCTTGCCGCCGCGCCTGATGACGGCGAGCTTCTCCCTTTGGGCGGTGGTGGAGTCGGGGTCATATCCCAGAAGTTCGGAAAAGCCGAGGATGGCAACCAGCGGGGTGCGCAGCTCGTGGGACATATTGGCCAGAAACGTGCTTTTGGCCTGATTGGCAACCTCGGCTTTTGCTCTGGCTGCTTCGGCTTCGTTTCTGGCAATCTGCAGATCGTGCGTGCGTTCGGCCACCGTTGTTTCCAGATTCCGACGATGATCATCCAGCTCCCGAAGCTTAAGAAAAACATCGTTCGCCAGTATCTTTACAACATTCTCGATCGGCTGGAATTCGAGAAAACGGGTGGCGTTAGAGGGGGGGGATTCGGGATTCCGGCGGTAGGATTCAGCCAGGTCGGTGAAGGACATCAGGGGCCCACGGAAGAATTTACGAATAAAAAGATTGGTGAGCACGCCAATGCTGAGTATGGCCAGCAACCAGACCGTCAGACTGATCAACAGGATGCTGGTCAGGGCATCTGTCAGGTGAGCACGGGAAAAAACCAACTCCAGTTCGCCGACCAGTGAATCGGCGAAGTGGATCGACCGTGTCCGGACCAGTACGTCGCCCCTGCTTTGTTCGCTGATCGAAATGATGCTCTTATTCTGCTCATCCCGGATCGTCACGCCGACAACCAGATCGTCCCGGAGCACCGTCTTCGCCACCCTGGTCACGGTGTCATGGTCGAAATACCACATAACCCGGCCGAGAGTTCCATCGAGATACGACAGCGTCTCCTCTTCCTTACGGGTAAAATTCCGTTCCAGCTCGGCCGCGGTATAGAGGTAGAAGCCGGTAGCAACCAGCACCACGATGAGGGTAATAACGGAAACCAGTGCCAGAGACAGGCGGCGGCTCAAGGAAACCGTTTTGTTCGGCGTCACCCTCATAAGCCGCTCCTTGACCATTCTGGGCTGCCCCCTATTAGCCCGGCACGCGAACGCACGGCTACCAGTTTACAGGCGACAGCGCCTTGAGCCCAAAGGCGCCGACCAAGATCATGGTTATATTGGGTCCGCCACTGAGCAGGAACGATCGTCATTCAGATCACAGACACTCTCTAATTGCATCCGTGGATCCTGAAGCTGGGAGAACTCCTTTGTCTTTTATCGATTTCCACTGAAGGGTACGCTTCAGATAAATGAGCGCCGTACTCAGGCGTGCAACAAGCCGCTCGGCGCGGGGCGATTTCCTGGCAACCATCAGGTAGAATTTTTCCGGTTCCTCGTTCAATTTGCTGCAAGCAATGTCCTTCGGCATTTTCAGTTCGCCGGCGATCATTGCTCCCAATACAAGTGCGGGATGTGTTTCCGCCAAGTCGCAACGACCATGCGAGAGCATACCGAATATGCCCGGTAACCCACCGGGGGATCTGATGACTTCATTGGACCGGGGAATGCCGTGTTCAACATAGTACATTTCGTAGTTCCAGCCCAAAATGCCGCAAATGCTGTAATGCTGCATCTCGTTGATCCATGAAATCACTCCGCCGGTCTTTTTAGAAAGAGGTCCATCCGGAAACCGGTTGCGGGAATAAAACACGGCCGTGCCAATGGCGTACAATGGGCCCACATAATGATACTTTGCGGCTCGCTCCGTGTTGAAGCTCGCGTCTATGGCGATTTCCGGATCACCAGGTTTGGAATAGTTCTCGACGTAGTACAGACAGCGTTTCCATGGCAATACGCTGAAAGTGAAATCCAGGCCGGTCAACTCCGTCAGCAAGCGGAAATTTCCCACATGAATGCCGGCAATATCTTTCTTCTCCTGATTGTCACCTCCTGATTCATAGAGGAAGGGCGGCGCGGGTTCGCCGCATATTAATACGGGCGCACCAGCAAAGCCTTTTGTGCCAGGGACAATCAATGCAATCCCCAAGACGAACAAAATGAATTTGCACCGATATGACATCTGTTTCTCCATGACTGTGCCAAGATTTCGGTTAAACCCGAAGGCCGGTTTGTTGGGATCGCCTGGATCGCCTGGATCGCCGCGCAAGATAAAGTTATTCCAAAGCGTTACATTAATATAATGCTTTCGGACGGGTGAATCATCGGTCCTGGAAAAGGCCGAAGGGGCCCGCTGGCGCTCACATGGACGACGAGGCCCGCGCGGCCTGGTCGTAGAGGCCGGAAATGAAACGCAGGAGGTCGGCGATCTTGCCGGACTCGATGTCGCCCTGGTCGACGTTGCGCAAGGTGGACAACAGGCAGCGCTCGCGGACCTTGCGGTACTCCTCGCATGCCTGCTTGCCCGCTTCCGTGGTCGAGTAATAGATCTCCTTGCCCCGCTTGTCCCGCTGCACGAGCCCGGCCTTGGTCAGTTTCTTGAGCGCGTAGTTGACCGTGTGCTGGTCCTCGATGTTGAGCATGAAACAGATATCGACCAGGCGCTTGTCCCGATCCCGGTGATTGACGTTGTGCACGATCAGGACCTCCAGGGGGCTGAAGTCGCGGTACCCGGTCGCCGTCATGCATCGCGTCATCCATCGCGTGAAGGAGTTGTGGGCGATGATCAGGCCGTATTCGAATTCGCTCATCCGCCAGTCATCGTCGCCGGCCAGATGGGGCGAGGAGACGATCGAGGTGCGCGCGGGGGTGGTTTTCGAGCTGCGGTTTGACATGGTCGGGCGTCTCCTGGTTTCGATACGGGGCCTATTATCACGTTAAATTTCCGGCGTGACTCCGTCAAATTCTAGACGATTTGCCGACGGAATTAACCTCCCGGAATACTCTGGCCGTGTTTCTCATCGCGGACCGGCTTGCCGAATCCGCCGCCGCCCGGGGTCTCGACGACGAATACATCGCCGACATCCACGTCCGTCCGCCCCGTCGCCGACAGCGCCAGCCGTTCGCCGGACGCCCGTTCGACCCACGCCCGGCCCGGCGCGCCCGGTTCGCCGCCGTCGAGGCCGAAGGGGCGGGTGACGTGATGATTGGCGAGGATCGCCGCCTCCATGGGCTCGAGGAACCGGACCCGGCGGGTAACGCCGTCGCCGCCGGACCAGGTGCCGCCGCCACCGGAGCCGCGGCGGATCGAGAACGCGTCGAGGACGACCGGAAACCGCCACTCCAGGACTTCGGGATCGGTGAGCCGGGAGTTGGTCATATGGGTATGCACGGCGCTGGCCCCGGCGTACCCGTCGCCGGCCCCGGCGCCGCCGCAGATGGTCTCGTAGTGCTGGTGGGTGTCGTTGCCGACTGTGAAGTTGTTCATGGTGCCCTGGGCCGAGGCCATGACGGCGAGG
>JAJFIG010000211.1 GCA_021775195.1 Rhodospirillales bacterium
GCCACATCGCCGCGGTGGTGATCCCGGTAGCCTTCGGTTTCCTGTGGGTGGTCTCGCCGGCGGCGGTGTTCCTGCGCGGCGCCGCCATGGCTGGGGTCTCGCTGGTGCTGGCGCTGATGGTGCCGGGCGACCCGGCGCCGGGGAACGTTGCCCTGGTCGGCTCCTTCCGTGCTGTCGGCGGTGCCGCTGACTGACCGTCGGGCACCGCACATCCATTACTCCCCGGCGTCTTGGCGGGGCGGGGCGGTGGCGGCGAAGCGCCTTGGCGTCAGTTCTTGACGTCGGCGGCAACCTGCATGCGGATGATCTTGTCGGGGTTGTCGACCATGCCGCTGCGCCGGCCCTCAGGTGCCTTCTTGATCAGGTCCACGAACTCCATGCCCGATGTCACCTTGCCCCAGACCGTGTATTTGCCGTTGAGGAAACTGGCGTCGGCGTAAACGATGAAGAACTGGGAATCGGCGCTGTCGGGACTGCGGGCCCGGGCCATGGACAAGGTGCCGCGGACGTGGGGTTCACGGGAGAATTCGGCCGGAATATTGACGCCCGAGCCGCCTCGCCCGGTCCCATCGGGGTCGCCGGTCTGGGCCATGAAACCGGCCATGACCCGGTGGAAGACGACGCCGTCATAGAACTTCTGGCGTACCAGTTCCTTGATGCGCTTGACGTGGCGGGGCGCCAGGTCGGGGCGTAATTGTATGACCACGCGGCCGTCCTTGAGATCCAGAAAAAGGGTGTTCTCGGGATCGGCGGCCCGGGGCGACGATAGCGCCACAAGGATCGCCAGGGCAAAGGTCATAACGCTCAGGCCGTACCGTACCATGGTTGGTCTCAACCTCTTTCCATGTGGTTGTGAATTCCGGCCAAACCCTATCATGACGGCGGCACGGGACAATAGGGAATTGGCTCGTAAATGATCGAAGGCCGGAGAGTGCTCTAGTCGAACAGCTTGTCGATCTCGTCCTGGCTGATGCCCTGGCCCTCGAGTTGGGGTCCACTGAGCAGGGCCTCGTCCGCGGTTTTTTCCTCCGCAACCACCTCGACTGCGGCCAGGGCCTCTCGTCCCCAAACCTCGACCAGGGCATTGATCCGCTCTTCGACATAGCTCACGGACTTGACGATCTTGGAAACCCGCTGGCCGGTGATGTCCTGGAAGGAACAGGCCTCGAAGACCGCATTACCGTTGTCGATGATCTGGTCCAGAAGTGCCACCTGCTCGGGCTCGGTGACGGTTTCCTTCAACGCATCGACGGCCTCCTGGTTCTTTTCCACGACTTCCATGATCACGTGGGTGGCCTCCTCGGTAGCCTTGACGATGGCGTCCAGTTGTTCACCCATCGACTCGAAATGATCGTCGCCGTCGGCACCCTGGTTGATGGCGGCGATCTCCTGGCGAACCCGCTGGATGTATTGCATCAGCGCCTGAAGTTCGTGTTTGAGAGCGATGTCGTCGTTTTCGGAGATCATGGCGGATAACCCGAAGTTTGATGGCAACGATGTTGATCAAGGATCAGCGAACGCAATGGGGCGCAACGCCAGCCGAACACCGGTCGGGGACAACCCTACCGATGGGGCGTACTATGCCAGCATGTAATGATTAATAATAGGTTTTCCCGAACCTGCCTGGTGCTTGCATTTTCGGAAAGCGGATGCCGGGGTTCAGGTGCCAAGGAATTTGTCGAGGATCAAGCGGGCCGCCGCGGACGGAGTGATTTCGCCGGCGGTGACGCGGGCTTCCAGGGTCTCGGCCACGCCGCTGGCACGGGGATCGGTGCGGATCCGCGCGCGCAGGGCCTCGTTGACCTCGTTCCACATCCAGGCGCGGGCTTGCACCCTGCGGCGAGTGGCCGTTCCGGCGGACAGTTCGGGCATATCCCGATAGCGCTCCACTTCTGTCCACACTGCGGCGACGCCTTCGTTCATGAGGGCGGAGCACTGCAACACCGGCACCGTCCAGTGAGGCGAAGCGGGGCGCAGCATGCGGAGCGCGCTGGTGTAGTCCCTGCGCACCCGTTCGGCCGCCGCGGCCAAATCGCCGTCGGCCTTGTTGACGACGATGAGGTCGGCAAGCTCGACAATCCCCTTCTTGATGCCCTGCAGGTCATCGCCCGTGCCCGGCGCCAGCAGCAGGACGAACATGTCCACGAGGTCGGCGACGGCAGTCTCGGATTGGCCGACGCCGACGGTCTCGACGAAAATGACGTCGAAGCCGGCGGCCTCGCACACCAGCATGGCCTCGCGGGTTCGGCGGGCAACGCCGCCCAGGGTGCCGCCAGTGGGAGACGGACGAATGAAGGCGTCGGCGTGGCGGGACAGTTCCTGCATCCGGGTCTTGTCGCCAAGGATGGAGCCGCCCGTGCGCGGGCTCGACGGATCCACAGCAAGAACCGCGACCTGGTGTCCGCCGCCAATGACGTGAAGGCCAAGGGCTTCGATGAAAGTTGACTTGCCGACTCCGGGCACGCCGGAAATGCCCAGGCGTACCGATCCTCCGGCGTCAGGAAGTAGGATACCGAGCAGCGCCTCGGCCAGGCGGCGGTGGTCGGGTCGGTCGGATTCGACGACCGTAATAGCACGGGCCAGAGCCCGGCGGTTGCCGGTGCGAACGGCCCTGGCCAGGCCGTCGGCGTCGCCAAACCCGGCAAGTACGTCGTCCGCCGGAGTTGGTGCATCCCCGGGCGCTGGCGTGGACGGACGGAGCATCCCGGCGGACCGGGAACGAGCAGTATCGGCGGTGGATGCCTTGCGGGTGCTGATGCTCATCGACTTCCGGCTCCATGACCGCTTCCCGGCCCGGGTCCGCTATTGCCCCCATTACCATCGTCCTCGTCAAGCAGGCGCTTGACGGCGAGGGCGTAAAGCCTGCGTTTGTCGTCGTCCTCCAGGTCTTCGATGATTTTCGACTTGGCCTGGTGGACGGCCATGGCCTGACGGATAATTTCACGACGCTCCGGCGTCATGACTTCGGCGATGGCCTCCTCTGCTTCCTTGATGTGCCGGGCACGTTCAGTCTGGGTGCCCGCCTGCCGTCGCTGGCGCAGGCGCTCTCGGGCACCTTTGTCGAGAACCAGGGCGAGCAGCGCATCGGAGACGTTCTTCAGCATCAACGATTTTCCCATCTTGCGGTGACCCAACTCTAAACGATACGTGCCGGACCGTATCGAGATTATCCTAACTTTTCACGTTGATGAACGCCATCACCGCTGAGAAATGTGGGCTAGGGAGCGGCGGAAAATCCCGGTAAGATCGGCTCCGATCGCGAGACCATCCACCGGGCCGGAATGGAACCCATGGAAGACCCGTTTTTGCGCGCCATGTTCGACGAAGCGGTCTTGGCGGCCCAGCCGGGCCGTTGCGTGCCGCCGCACCTTCCGCCTCCGCCCCTGCGACGAACCGTGGTCGTGGGCTGCGGCAAGGCCGCTGCCAGCATGGCCCAGGCGGTCGAGGAACACTGGCAGGGACCGCTCACGGGCCTGGTCGTGACCCGCTACGACCATGGGCTTCCGTGCAATGATATCGAAGTCGTGGAGGCGTCGCATCCAGTGCCCGACCGGGCCGGGGAAGTAGCGGCTGGGCGCATCCTCGAGGCTGTTGGCGGACTTGGCGAAGACGACCTCGTGCTGTGTCTCATTTCAGGTGGCGGTTCGGCCCTGCTGGCCCTGCCGGCACCGGGCCTGACCCTGGCCGACAAGCAAGCCATGAACAACCAACTGCTCAAATCCGGAGCGACAATCTCAGAGATAAACTGTCTGCGCAAACACCTGTCGGCGATCAAGGGTGGACGCCTGGCGGCGGCGGCCTATCCGGCGCCGGTGGTTGCGCTGGCCATTTCCGATGTGCCCGGCGACGACCTGGCGGTGATCGCTTCGGGGCCGACGGTCGCAGACCCCACCACCTTTGCCGATGCCCGCGCCGTGCTTGAGAAATACGCCATCACGCCGTCACCGCCGATCACAGCGGTGCTCGAGGCGGCGGCGGACGAAACCCCGAAACCGGGGGACGTGCGATTGTCGAGAACGACGACCATTCTGGCGGCGACTCCGGGCCAGGCCATTGAGGCGGCCGCCGGGAAGGCGCGGGAGGCGGGATACACGCCGATAATTCTCGGCGACAGCATCGAAGGCGAGGCCCGCCAGGTGGCGAAAGACCAGGCCGACGCCGCCCGCGCGGTGGCTGCCGGCGGCCCGGGGGCGGCATTTCCCTGGCTGGAAGCCGGGGGGGTTGGGGCGGAAGGGACGACACCGGTTCCCTGTGTCCTGCTCTCAGGTGGCGAGACAACGGTTACGGTCAAGGGTTCGGGGCGGGGAGGGCGCAACGCCGAGTTCGGGCTGGCGCTGGCTTTGGCGCTGGACGGCGACGCGCGGGTCCGCGCTATCGCCTGCGATACCGACGGTATTGATGGGACCGAAGACAACGCCGGCTGCCTGGTTGGCCCAGATACACTGGCGCGGGCCGCCGGGCGGGGTCTGGATGCCGGCGCCATGCTTGACAACAACGACGGTTACGGATTTTTCGCTAGTCTCGGGGACCTGGTGATAACCGGCCCGACGTTCACGAACGTCAATGACTTCCGGGCTATTGTCGTCGACCCCGACGCTGCCGGAAGTTAGGCGGAGGCGTTGGTTTCGCCGGGGATTTCCTTGATTGCTGCCATGAACACCTCCTCACCACCCAGCTTCATTTGCTGGACCGAGGCAACACCCCAGGCGGAGGTGCCGTCGCCGCGCTTGTAGCACAGCTTGTAATTGTCGACCTGGCCCTTCTTGCGCAGCATGGACACGATCGTCTTGTGATCCGCCGGGTCGTTGAAGATATCGCCGGCGGGCAGGTTCTGAATTTTATCCGATGGCATACCTACCAGTTTCTGGAAGCGGGAATTACCGAATAAAATCCGCTCGTCCGACATACGGCTGATCAGCATGGCGCTGGGGTAGGTTTCGACCAGGGTCTTGAAGCTCTCCTCACTTTCGCGCAGGGACCTCTCGGCCTGCTTGCGGGCGGTGATGTCGCGGATGACACCAGTGAACAGGTAGCGGTCTCCCAGATTAACCCGCCCAACGGAGAGAAGCAGGGGGATGACTGTGCCGTCCTTGCGAATGCCTTCCACCTCGCGCCCCAGGCCGATAATTTTCGCCCGTCCCGTACGCAGATAGTCGGCGATATACCCGTCATGGCGGCTACGGTGGGGTTCGGGCATGAGGACTTTGAGATTCTTGCCGATGACCTCGTCGGCGGCGTACCCGAAAATGTCCCCGGCAATGGAACTAAACGAATGAATGATGCCGGTTTCGTCGATGGTGATGATGCCGTCGGCGACGGTGTCGATGACCGTGCGGAGCCGGGCCTCAGCCCGCTGGCGGGCTCGGTGTTCCTCCAATTCCTTGAGTTCCCGGTGAACGGCGGGGACAAGGCGCGCGAAGTTGTTCTTGTCGACGAAGTCCTTTGCGCCAGCACGCATCATGGGCACGGCACGGTCGATGCTGATAACGCCGGAAGTGACGATGAATGGAATGTCGAGGCCCGATTCTTTCAGGATATCAAGGGCCGCAGGTGCGCCGAACCTGGGGATGGTGTAGTCCGAGATGATGATATCCCAGTTCTCTTCTTCCAACGCGGCCCGCATGCCACCGTCGCTGTCCACCCGTTTCCATTGGGGATCGAAACCGCCGCGGCGAAGCTCAAGCAACAGCAGATCCGTATCGTCGGCGGAATCTTCTACGATCAGCACCTTGAGCGGTGCACCCATTCATCGCTCTCCCTATTCATACCGTCGCCTTCGAGAGACGGCCGGCGGTATTTATTTCGGTACGTCAACATCGCTTGACGCTGGCGCCTCACGACTGTGGCTCACCGCCTGAGCCCAAAAGGTTGCGGCTTCGTGTTTTCGACACCCCCCTCAAGGCATCCTGTCCATCCGGATACGCTCGCTCACTCCGACGCGAGCGTCGGAAAAAGTTTGCCCAAAGGATCACGCGATCATACGGATATCGATACGAAACGCCCTTGATCTGAATCAAGCAATGGGAATTCGCGATTTCGAGTCTGTCCGTGTCCCCAACTCCTGCATGAAAGCGTTGGCGTTCTGGGCATCAGCCTGGTCAGTAGACTTATCCTAATTCGTTGTTATTGAACGTGACTTTATGAGTTTGTCGCAATGGAGCGTAAGCTGGTCATTTTCACTGTATTTTAGTGTTATATAAGGAAATTTTTTATTCCAATAGGGGTTTTGACCACGATATGGAATTAAAGCGTGAAATAAAATTTCGCGCCCTTGCCGGCTTCGGCCTTGGCCCAGATCTCACCGCCATGACGATGGATGATGCGCTGAACGGTGGCGAGTCCTATTCCGGTGCCATCGAATTCTTCTGCCGGATGAAGGCGATAGAAGGGAGCGAACAGGTTGTCGGCCATGGCCATGTCGAAGCCGGCGCCGTTGTCGGCAACAAAATAGACCGGCTGTTCGTCCAAATTGGTGATCCCGAACTCAATGCGGGGGTTCTCGGTCCGTCCGGTGTACTTCCAGGAATTGCCAAGCAGGTTGTCCATTGCGACACGAAGCAGGCGCACATCGCCTTCGGCTATGACGTCGGGGGCGATCTCGACGTCGACTTCGCGGTCGGGTTGGGCATCCCGCAATTGGCCGACCACCGAGCGGGCCAGGGTCGAGAGGTTCACGTTCTCGCGTTCCATTTCGCCGCGGGTCGAACGGGACATGTCCAGGAGGTCGTCGATAAGCTGGCCCATCTTGTTGCTGGCGGCGTGGACGCGTTCGAGGCGGTGCTTGCCGTCGGCGTCAAGGACCTCGGCGTAGTCCTCAACCAGGGAGCGGGTGAAGCCGTTGATGTGGCGTAGCGGCGCCCTCAGGTCATGGGAGACGGAATAGGCGAAGGCCTCGATCTCGCGGTTGGCCGCCTCCAGGGAGGCCGTCCGGCGACGTACTCGTTGCTCCAGCTCGACGTTGAGGCGGCGAACCTCCGTTTCCGCCGCCCTGCGCTGGGTGATGTCGCGGGCGTGGACGTTGACGCAACCGAGCTTGGTTACGGGGACGATGGTCATGGAAAAGAAAAGGGAGCCGAGGGTAATCTCCATGTTGCGCATGTGCATGGAATCCAGCACCTCGTCGAAGATCTGACGCCAATCGTCGGGGACGTTCCCGTCGACGGTGGAGTTCCAATGATCCAGGATGGGTGCACTCGCCCGGTTGGCGTATAGTAGGCGGCCGCCACTCAGGACTCGCAACACCGGGTTTGGGTTCTGTTCGTGGACCTCGGCCAGGTCCCTGACCTTCTCCTCGGCTTGGCGACGGTCGGCGATTTCGCGTTCGAGGGCCAGGTTCTTGGCGTTGATGCTTTCCTCGCTCTCCTTCAGGATGCTGTATTGGCGTTTGAGAATGCGGTCGGCGCGGCGGACGATCAGGAACAGGACCAAATAAAGAAGGCTGAATACGGCCACCAGCTCGGCCATCAGCCGCACGGTGTTCTGAACGATCCGGTCGATGAGGTGGGTGACGTCGGAATAGAGCTCGAACACGCTTTCGACCGGACCGCCGACGCGTCGGATGGGTAGGTAGCTCTCGACGACGGTGCGATTCTCGATCAAGCCATCAAAGGATTGCATGGTGTTGCTGAAGCTCAGGTCGCTTTCCGGTGAGCCGGCGCGGGCCTTGTCCCACAAGTCCATGTCGTGATCGCCCTCGACGCCGATCTCGTCGGGGTCTGTGGAGAATACGGTATTACCGTCGAGGTGGTAGATCTTGACCTTGAGTACCGGCAGCCCGGCCGAGAGGGAGCGCAGGGTCTCATGAAGGCGCTTGGTCTCCGGGCGCGCGCGCAGGGAATCGCCATCCAGATGTCCGACGGACGTGACGTAATCGGCGTATTGGGGCCAGATGGTGTTGGCGAAGGACTGGGCCAGAGCCAGGTTCTGGGTCTCGGCCAGAGTGACCAGTTCGTTGACTTCGTTCTGGTGGTAGAGGATGACGTGGATGATGGTCACGGTCGCCAGGGCGAGGGCGCTGGTGAAGGAAAAATACCGAAGAAGCCTGAACATGCGTGGGTGGCCTCCATGCCGGACCCGGCCGGGCATTCGTGGCGGTGCCGGCCAATCGCGGGGACGATAACATGGCGCGGACTTGGCGGTCATCCCGGTTGAACGATAATCCAAGGTCCTGGGCCGGGCAGGGTTTCCCTTTGCCCTCCAGGCACGCTAATGTCATGTCCCTGCCGGTTGGTGACGCTGGCCATACCGCTGACGGTCCGCATCGTGCATTATTGCCTATTGGCGCAAAGGAGGTGGAACGTGGGGAAAATTGAAAGCCTTCACGGGACAACGCCCGCCGAGATATTCCAGAGTGGACTGGAGAATCTGGGGGAGATCGAAGCGATTGCCATTTCCGTGATGTGGAAGGACGGAAGCGTCACCTCCGGATGGTCCAACGTCGATCCAGCCAGGCTGGCACTGATGATTCTAGCCCTGGACGAGGAACAGCGGGACAAACATCTACGGGACCAGATGGAATGAGCGGACGTGCCGCCCGCCCTGCCTATGTGGTGTTTGGTGGGGTGGGGGATGAATTGTCAGTGGCTGGAATCCTCGCCGCCATATTGTAGTATCACCTGAACTCGGACACCGTTGGTAGGGGACAATGGG
>JAJFIG010000212.1 GCA_021775195.1 Rhodospirillales bacterium
CTCGGCACCTGCGCCTCGTGCCACAACGGCACCACGGCCCTCGGCAAGCACGTGACCCATGTCGCCACCGCCGCCGCCTGCGACGACTGTCACGTGACATCGGCCTGGACCTCGGTGCGCTTCGACCACGCCGGCGTTACCGGGACCTGCGCCAGCTGCCACAACGGGACCACGGCGACGGGCAAGCATGCGACCCACATTTCGACCTCCAACGTCTGCGAGGACTGTCATCGCTCGACGGGCTGGATTCCGGTCACCCGGGTCGATCACACGGCCGTCCTCGGCACCTGCGCGTCCTGCCACAACGGCACCACGGCGCTGGGCAAGCACGCCACCCATATCGCCACCGCCGCCGCCTGCGACGACTGTCACGTGACCACGGCCTGGACCTCGGTGCGCTTCGACCACGCCAGCGTTACCGGGACCTGCGCCAGCTGCCACAACGGCACCACGGCGACGGGCAAGCATGCGGCCCATATCTCGACTTCCAACGTCTGCGACGACTGCCATCGCTCGACGGGCTGGATTCCGGTCACCCGGGTCGATCACGCATCCGTTCTCGGGACCTGCGCCTCCTGTCACAACGGCACCACGGCGGCGGGCAAGCACCCGACCCACATCGCCGTTTCCGGTGCCTGCGACGACTGCCACGTGACCAACGCCTGGACGACCGTGCGCATGGATCACACCAGTGTCACTGGGACCTGCACTAGCTGTCACAACGGGTCCACGGCGTCGGGCAAGTCGGCGACCCATATCCTTAGCGCCAACACCTGCGACGACTGTCACTCAACCCTGGCCTGGACGCCCGCCACCGTCGACCACAACAGCGTTCTCGGGTCGTGCTCCAGTTGCCATAACGGGGTCCGCGCCACCGGCAAGCCGGGCAACCACTTCGTCACCAACCTGCAGTGCGACACCTGCCACCGGACGACCGCGTGGGTGCCCCACACCTTCCGCCATTCTTCGCCCAACTATCCGGGCGACCACCGAGATGCCCTGCTCTGCATCGACTGCCACCGGACCAACGCTCAGACCATCCCGTGGCTGTTCGGGGCCTATCAGCCGGACTGCGCCGCCTGCCACGCCAACGATTACAAGCCCGATTCGCACAAGAAGTACGAAACGCCGCAGAAGGTCCTTTACACCGTGAGCGAGCTGCGCGACTGCACCGGCGCCTGCCACATGTACACGGACAGCTCCATGACGACGATCAAGAAGCGGCGGAACTCCGAGCACCAGGTAAGCGGCGGCGGGTTCTGATGGGGGTGCGCCTTCGGCATATCGGCGCTGGCTGTGCCGCCTTGGTCATCGGACTGCTTGCCTGTGCCGCCGCGCCCCAGGCACAGCCGGCGCGCGACCGTATCCTCGACGACGTCCGGGTGAGCGAGTCCGACGGCTGCGCGTTCGTCACCATCAGCTTCAATTTTCCCGTCCGTTATGTGCGCCACTTCCCCTACAGCCAGGGGAATGAGCTTCGAATTCAGTTCGAACCCATCAACATCAGCCCGGAAGACCGGGAATTTCTGTTCGAGCGCGAATCGCTGCGGCCGTGGGACCGGGAAATCGCCGCCCTCCTGGAGGTCGCCTACGAGGGCGACATCGAGGGCGGCCCGTACCTGACCCTGCTCTTCGACCAATCGGTGACCTTCCTGGCCGGACAGGGTCTCAACTTCCGCAGTCTAAGCGTGATCACCGCGGCGGCGGGGGCCCCGACCCCGTGCACCGTGCTTCCTCCGACCCCGAAAAGAGCCCCATGACGCCGTTCTTCCGCATATTGCCTCTGTTTGCCGCCCTCTGTCTGATCGCCGTTCTGTTCCCGGCCTTTTCCGCCAACGCGGAAACCCGTGTTCTCGATGAAATCCGCGTCGACAGGGGAAGCGCCGGGTCCGAGATCGCTGTCACCTTCCATGTCCCCTTGCGCCATGTGACCCACGTGCCGGCCGTATCCGGGGACGTTCTGCAAATCCAGATGCGCCCCGTCGGCGCGGCACAGGCCGGCGCCACCAGTGGTCTTTCGGACGATCGTGAGGTTCTGCATTGGAAGCCCTCGGTGGCCGTGCCGCTACGCGAGGTTTCCTTCGAAGCCGACGCCCCGGGCGGACCGCTCCTGATCCTCCGCTTCACCCGCCGGGTGGCGTTCAAGGTCAAGGGTGCTCGCGACCTTCGCGGCATCGTCGTCACGTTGCCTGTGGCTGGGAAGCCGGCGGCCAAAAATACACCGGCTTCCCCGGCAGCGGCCCCCAAGGCCAAAACCACGCCGAAGGGAACAGCGCCAAAAGGAACAACAAAAGTCACCATGGCCTTGCCGCCGGTGCCCGAGGAGCGCCTGACGGCCCTCATGACCGAGGCCGAGACGTCGATGACCGAAGGCGACTACCGCCGTGCCATCCAGCTCTATACCAAGCTCGTCCAGTACCCCGACCACAAGCACACGGAAAAGGCCCAGGAGCATCTCGGCCTGGCCCGGGAACGCAAGGGCCAGCTCGCCCACGCCAAGGCCGAATACGAATCCTACCTGCGCCGCTATCCGAAAGGCGAAGGGACCGAAAGGGTGCGCCAGCGCCTCGCCGGTCTTCTGACGGCGGCGGCGAAGCCCAAGGATAAACTGCGCCGTGGCAAACGCGAGCAGATCGCCGCGGACGACGTCCGATGGGATGTCTATGGCAGCCTGTCGGAGTTCTATCGTCGCGACGAAAGCTTCACCGAGCTTGACGGCAAGATCACCAACCAGTCGGCCCTGACCTCGGACCTCGACGTCACGGCGCGGGGCCGGTCGGACGCCTACGACGCCCACGCCCGTCTCAGCGCCGGACACACGGCGAATTTCCTCAGCGGCAGCGACAGCGACACCCGGGTGAGCACCCTCTATCTGGACGTGCTCGACAAGCGCCGGGAGGTGTCGGGCCGCCTCGGGCGCCAGTCGCGCAATACCGGCGGCGTGCTCGGGCGCTTCGACGGCGGCCTCGTCAGCTACCAGGTCAACCCGGAGATCAAGCTCAACGCCGTCGGCGGCTTCCCGGTGCAGTCATCGTCCGATGACGGCATCAACAGCGACCGCCATTTTTACGGCCTCAGTGCCGACCTGGGTCCCTTCGCCGAGTTCTGGGAATTCAACGTCTTCGCCATCAACCAGGTCGCCGACGGGTTCGCCGACCGCCGCGCGGTCGGGGGCGAGGCCCGCTACTCGCACCCGGATATGTCGGTCTTCAGCCTGATCGACTACGACATCCTGTTCATGGAACTCAACAACTTGCTGATGGTCGGCACCTACACTTTCCCCGACAAGGCGACCCTCAACATGTCCCTGACCCACCAGAAGAGCCCGGTGCTGACGACCAGCAACGCGCTTCAGGGGCAGACGGTGGGGAGCCTGGCCGCCCTCGAGAACCTGTTCAGCGAGGACGCGATCCGCGACATGGCCGTGGACCGCACGGCAACCAACACCTCGCTGACCTTGGGGGCCTCCCATCCCCTCAACACCAAGTTCCAGATCAGCGGCGATTTCACCGTCTCACACCTGTCGGACACCGAGACCTCGGGCGGTGTCGCCGGGACCCCCGACACCGGCGCCGAATACTTCTATTCGACCCAGCTGCTGGGCACCAACCTGATCAAGGAGGGCGACATCGCCATCCTCGGCCTGCGCTTTTCCGACACCAGCACCTCGGATACGGTGTCCTTCACGGTCAACACCCGCTATCCCGGGACCGAGAACCTCAGGATCAATCCGCGCCTGCGCGTCGACTACCAGAAGCGCAGCGAAGGCGGCGGTCGGCGGATTACCTTGAGGCCGTCCCTGCGCCTGAACTACCGCTGGGAGCGGACCCTCAACTTCGAGCTCGAGAGCGGCGGCGAGTGGTCGTCGGACAAGGCCTCCGGGACCGACGAGCGGACCCTCGGGTACTTCGTCAACGCCGGCGTCCGGTTCGATTTTTAGGCATCGCCGTCGCGCGGTTGTGTGCCGGGCCGCTTGGGTTAAGATCATCCCGTCTCCCGGGGCGTCGAGCCCCTGACCCGCAGCGCGAGGAAAAGCCGTGACCCGCCGTTACCGCTTCGACCATCTGCTTGCCGAAAACGGCTGGCTGTCGCCCGGCTGGATCGCCGTCGGCGACGACGGGATGATCCTGGAGGTCGCCGGATCGGAACCG
>JAJFIG010000213.1 GCA_021775195.1 Rhodospirillales bacterium
TCGGCGTTGAGGGTCACCAGGATCTTGAGCCCGATGTTGCGCTCGCCCTCGTGCAGGTAGGTCTGATGGGCGTCCCCCTTGACGGCGCTGGTGCGCCACAGGCGCGCCCATTCGAGGATCTGCCACAGCACCCGTTTCCCCTGCTCCGCCGTCGAGGCGCCCTCGAAGACGGCGCGGAAATCCCGCTGGCGGTCAACCTCCGTCCAGCCGCCGGCGGCGCCGCGCCTGAGGTCGGCGAGAAAGCCCTCCAGGTCGGGGGCCGCCTTGGCCTTCCGGCGCGAGTTCAGCCAAGCCATCGGTGGGGGTCGTAATCGCTGTCGCAGCGGGCCGGAAGACCCGGGTCCGGGGACCCCTCCCCCTGCCGCCTGGGGGCAACGGCCCGACCCAGGGCCCGGTCCATGGAATCCGCGGCGCGGCGCATATGGGCCTCGTGCCGCTCTTGTTCGTAACCTGCCCGCCGTAGCTTTAGCGAAGGCGGGTCCGTCGGGTTGGGGTCATTCATATGCTGTCTCCGATTTCCGCTACCGTTTTCGCGGTTTCGGCCACCTGGCCCGCCCCATCGAGGATTTCTTTTGCCTGCCGGGCTTGGGCTCGCTGTTCGCGGGCATCCGCCACGTCCTGCCTGGGGCGCACCCATGTCCGGGGCCAGCCGAAAATCCCGGGGCCGTCGCGGACGATGGCGTCACCGTCCAGGTTGTCCCAGATGTCGGGCTGGAACCGGGCCAGCGGGCCGAGGAGCTCGAAGGAGCGGGCCAGGCCCGCCG
The DNA here is from genome assembly GCA_021775195.1 of Rhodospirillales bacterium. Lineage (GTDB taxonomy): Bacteria > Pseudomonadota > Alphaproteobacteria > Rhodospirillales > 2-02-FULL-58-16 > JAJFIG01. The sequence goes on from JAJFIG010000213.1 coordinate 765, forward strand.
CCTCCATTTGTTTGCGCACCTGCTCCACCGGCGAGGTGCAGCAAAATCGGATGGTTCGTTCTTTGAGGATTTCCGGCGGCGGCGGTAGGGCGCCGGCGCGGCGCATGATGCCGAAGGACCTCTCGGCGATGGGCGCCAGGTAATCCGCCTTGAGCCGGCCGAACACCGGCCCGATGGTGCGCACGAACTCCTCCTTGCGCTCCAGGATCTCGGTCGCGGTCATGTTGGGGTTCTGGAGGAGCTGCAGCACGGGGCGGAAATAGGCGGCGAAGACCTGCTCGCGCACGTCCTGCTGCATTTCCCGCGTGATCGGGATGTTGGCGCCGGTGTTCAAGGGCGATATGGGAATGCGGCCCATCTCGCGGGCGACCTCGGCATCAAAGGTGGTGATGCCGCCGGGGAAGGTTCCGGGGCGCCCCGATGATGCCGTCGCTGGGCATGGCGAGCGGCGGATCGGCGGCCTTCTGCCCGGCCACCAGGATGGTCTTGCCCATGGCCTGCAGCGTGTTGGAATCGGCCAGGGCCAGCATGCCCGGCGAGCGCCCGAAGACCTCCCCCGACGCCGTGTCCCAGCGCGGGATGGCGAAGGGGAATTCGTGGAAGCCGCTTTCCGAAACCCCGTGCTCGGACTCGACGTCGACGACGATCGAGGCGAAAGGCAGGTTGACGTTGTCGCGGAGGCGCGGATTGCGTTCGTCCCGGGGCTGCACCACCCACAAGAACTTGAACTTGCGATCCTGGTCCTTGGCCGTGCCCTTCAGGGCTTCCCTTGTCTTCTCCCCGAGATTGTCCTCGCCGTACCTCTGCGCCGCCTGCCGGGCCGTCAGGCTGAGGGCGATGTGCAGGGTGTCGATATCGCCGTCGCCGTTCTCGGCCGGGAAGATGTCTTTCAGGTGGATGGACTGGAACAGCAGCCGGTCGAGGTCGCGGGCCTGGCCGATGAACAGGCAGCCGGTGCCGAAGGTGACAAGATCGTCGTCGACCTCGCCCGAGCGTTCGATGAACCGCGCCCGGGACGAATAGATGGCCGAGAAGACCCGTTTTTCCGCCGCCTCCAGCCACGCCTTGACCTCGTCGTCTTCGTTCAGGTCGTCGTCGTCGGTTTCGATGTTGAACCACTGGTTGGTCTCGGGCTTGAGCAGGCCGTCGACGGCGGATGCCAACTGGCGCCGGGCCAGCATGGGGGCGCTGTCGAAGTTCTGCGCTCGCTTGCCCCCCGCCGCCCGCGCCCCGGTGAAATCGGCGCGGAAGGGCAGCATGACCTCGGCCAGTTCCTGCCACAGGGCGTTCCACTGCCCGCGGCCGCCCTCGAGCCGGCTGTGCCGCTCGAGGATGTCCCTGACCGTGGTCATGCGTTGGTTCCTGGTTTTGGTGAGGTGATCCTGCAACGCCCGGCGGACCCGGCGAGGGCCGCCGTTTTAGATTTTGATTCCTGGTTTTAGCGAAAGTGTCGGAATTCTTTACACCTTCGCGCGCGCCAAATAATTCGCCAACCCACTGTAAACACGCGATCATTTACCTTTGTGCATACTATGCTATGCAATCACGAGTTTCGGGTGTCGAAATGTTTTACACCCGGTGATATGGACATCAATTGTCCCTAACCCTTTGTTGAATAATACCAAATCGCATTTTGGCCTGGCCCGGGCGTGGCAAAATCATAAATAGAGTGTCGGAATTCTTTACAATCTTGCTTGACGCATAATCCGGTGAATTCCCTAGGTTATTGAAAAATAACAAGATAACAAAACTGGTATGAAATTTGCATGGCTTCTAAGGAATCAATAAAGCACGTAACCGTCCGGCCTGACCCCTCTGCCGGGTAAGTGCAGGTCGAAAGGGATAATCGATAAAGGAGTAATGATGAATATGTACAAAAGCCTTGCGATTGCGGCCCTTAGTACGGTGGTGTTTAGTGTTCCTGCTCAAGCTATGCCGGCAATTTATTGGAATTTGGTCAACGTTGAAGGGAATTCGACCCAATCAGCCCAGTTCCGCACCTACACCAACTTGACCGATATGCTTGCGAATACCAATTTCACTCTTGGCCCTTTTCCGATTCCCGGGGTAGGGCCGAGTATTGTCGGCAGTGGTTCTGATGGCACGACATATTGGAATCTGGTCAACGTTGAAGGGAATTCGACCCAATCAGCCCAGTTCCGCACCTACACCAACTTGCCCGATATGCTTGCGAATACCAATTTCACTCTTGGCCCTTTTCCGATTCCCGGGGTAGGGACGAGTATCGTCGGCAGTGGTGCGATACTTTTGGTAGGTCCAGGTCCCAATCCGGTGCCCGAACCCGCCACCCTCGCCCTCTTTGCCTTCGGCCTCGTCGGGCTGGGGTTCACGCGCCGGCGGCGTTTCACCACCTGACAAAGGTGGGTTAACGGGCGCAACCGACGGCGGCCTTCGGGCCGCCGTTTCTTTTGCGCCGGGCCGCGATCTTTCCGGGCCGACACCGGTGGACTTTCACCTATTCCGTTAATTAGAATACCCCGTCGGCTCACGCCGATGGCGGGTCGGCCCGATCCGGACCGGTTCGGGCCGTGCGGGCCTGCACCCGTGGCCCCGGGGGACAAACCCATGCCCCCTTCCGGCCCCCGCCCCCCAAGAGCACTAACCGGCCAAATGGAAACAATTTGATGGCGGCAAATCGGTTTTCCGGGCAGGCCCAGGCTCCGCCGGAGGC
>JAJFIG010000214.1 GCA_021775195.1 Rhodospirillales bacterium
GGCGGCGAAGGCGGTCGCGGCGGGGGAGGGGGCAACGGTCCGCATGACCGCCGGCGGCTGGTCGTCGGACCGTGCCGGTCCGCCGGTCACCCTCGAGGGAACCGTGCGCTACGCCGACCACAAGGTCTACACCGGCACCGGCCCCATGCGCCGGGGTCGCGCCATCGACCTCGGGCAGACGGCGCTCATCGACACCGGCGGCGTCCTCGTCAGCCTGACCACCAACGCGGTCGCCGCCATCGACGCCGACCCCTTGCTACAGTTCGGGCTGCGGCCGGAGGACTTCGATATCATCCTGCTCCGCTCCAAGACCCATTTCCGCGCCGTCTACGAAGACCTCGCCGAGGCCATCGTCATCATCGACACCCCCGACTGGGGCCCCGCCAACCTCACCACGCTGCCCTACCGCAACGTCCCTGCCGGCGTCTTCCCCATCACCGCCGGTTAGAGCCCTATCCGGGGGCAGTGTTAAGGTCGTGAGGTGGGCATTCAAATCTCATTCGAGAATCGGGGTGCAGGAAAACGGCTCATTTTCCTGCACCCCGTTTGCCGGCGCCCGCGCCGCTCTCGAATTCAAGCGTCAGGCTCGCAGTCCTGGAGGCTGATCGCCAACAGCCTGACGGAGACCGCCAATAGCACCAGATCCTTGAGCAGGAACTGTCCCGGCAACACCGAAATCACCGGCAATCCACCGGCGCCGGCTTCGGCGACGCCCGGCGTCGTGAACATGAAACTCAGCGTGACGAAGAATGTAGCGCTGGCGATAACGCCACCGAGGGCGCCGAGCCTCGCCGAGAACGGATGGGCGGCAATCAGGACGGCGGCGGTAATCTCGGTGATGCCGACGGCGTTCGAAAACGCCCGGACACCCAGTGCTTCATGGAGCCAGGCCAGAAGCGGCGAGTTGGTCACCAGGCCGGCGATGGCATTGGCTTCATAGGCGCTGAACTTGAGGGCGCCGAACCAAAGCAGGACAACGACCATGGCGAAACGGATCGCGGTTTCGGAGTGTCGCCGGAGGGTCGTGCCGATTTCGCCGACGCTGATCACCGTGTCCCTCATGGCGGAGAATTGGGTATTCATTTCTGAAATCTCCCTTTCGAACGGTAGCGCGGCCGTTACTTCGGCCGCGCCGCCTTCAGGACGGGATAGTACTGGGTGAAGACCATGTCATAGGCTGCGGCGGCCTCGTGGCAGGCGGCGCAGGCTTCGGTCGGATGGGCCTTTGCCGCGGTCTCATAGGGCAAACGATGGCCGAAGTCGTAGTAGGTCCAGCCGCCGGGCTCCTTGGGGAAGCGCTCGGTGTCCTTGACCGCGAATTCCAGACCCTGGAATTCACCCTGGAAATAGCCGTTGCCGCTCACTGCTTGGGTGGCGCCGATGCTGAGCAGTTCCTTGGCGATCATGGTGCCGTTGGGGAACTGTCCGGTCTTGGCGAAATGGGCATAGGCGACCGGGTCGATATAGACGTTGTGGAACTCGGGAAACGCCGCTTTGCCATCGTTCAAGTCGTTCGGGGTGAGCGGTGTGCCGATAAACACCCACTCGCGCCAACCGTCGGCACGGATCAACTGGCCTTGGTCGTCGTAGCGGGCGCCGGGGACGCGCTCCTCGGCCAGTGTTGAGTCCAACACGGCAAACAGAACCATCAGGCCTGCCGCCAACGCCAACGACCGCTTGATGGCAGTCCAATTCTTGTATGTGAACATCGTCTCGTCCTTCCATTAGTTGATTAGGGGACTGCACTATGGCGGACGATTTGCTATAAATAGAAATACCGATAATTTATAAATTCCATGTTCTGTGGTTATGGCGGAAAGGACGAGTCATGGAGTTCAACCAGATACGCTATTTCCTGGTTGCCGCGGAGACCTTGAACTTCACCCGCGCCGCGGAGCACTGCAACGTCTCCCAGCCGGCGCTGACCCGTGCGGTCAAGAAACTCGAGGAGGAATTCGGCGGACCGTTGTTCCGGCGCGAACGCAGCCGGACTCATCTCACCGATCTGGGCCGATTGATGCGCGAGCATCTGGGCCGTGTCGATGCATCCACCCAGGATGCGGTGGTGGCGGCGCGCAAGCTGCAAAGCCTAGAAAAGGCGCCGCTGAACGTCGGCATCATGTGCACAATCGGGCCGGCGCGGACGATCCCCTTCCTATCCGAGTTCCAATTGCTCCATCCGGGCATCGAACTGACGCTTCATGACGTCACGCCCCTTAACATGACCGAGGATCTGCTGTCAGGGCGGCTGGATTGCGCGTTGCTGGGCCTGCCATTGGCTTTGCACGACCGTTTCGATACCGTCAAACTCTATGGGGAGCGTCTGGTCGCCCTCTTCCCGCCCGATCATCGGTATATGTCCATGAATGCGGTCCCCGTGAGCGAACTCAAGGGCGAGCGGTACCTGGACCGGCTGAATTGTGAGTTCCGCAACACCTTCTTCGATCTCTTGGAGGAAAAAAGGATCGACGTATCGGTCCCTTACCGCAGTGAACGCGAGGATTGGATTCAGAACATGGTCTTGAAAGGGATGGGCATTTGCCTGATCCCCGAGTTTTCGATCACGGTCGATGAACTCCAATGCCGGCCGGTCATTGACCCGGAACTCATGCGCAACGTCGAAATGGTCACCGTTTCCGGGCATCGGCGCTCACCGGCCGTACAGGCATTCATCAGCGAGGCAATTGGATACCCGTGGCCACCGTGACCAGGACATGAACCTGCAAAAGTCGAGTGGCAAACTGGGAGATCGCCGAAAGCCGATGACCCTCCCTCTCGGGTTACACCCGGTCCTACATCAGGTTCGTTACCGTTGGTCGCCATGCGCCGACCACCAAGCGCATTCGGCGAACGGCCCCCGAGCCCCACTGGACGTCAAAAAAGTTTTATTCTATACGCGTTAAGGCCCCCTTTTGACCGAGGTAACGAAATGAAGATCACGAACGTGGCGCCGATTCACGCCGGTCAATTCCTGTTCGTCCGCATAGAGACCGATGCCGGTATTCACGGCGTCGGGGAAGGCGGAGCATGGGGACATATCGAGGCCTCGGTCGCCGCGGTCAAGAAACTCGCAACCTATCTTGAAGGCAAAGACCCGCTGCCGATCGAGCACCACTGGGCGATAATGCACCGGTTCTCCTATTTTCAGGGCCACGCCATCAACGCCGCGATCTCGGCGATCGATATCGCGCTATGGGACATCAAGGGGAAGGCGCTCGGTGCCCCGGTCCACCAGTTGCTGGGCGGCCCCAGCCGCACCAGGGCGCGGGTCTACGGGCATGTCTACGAAAAGACCATCGACGGGGTCATCGCCGAACTCGAAAGCAAGAAGGATGCCGGCTACACCGCCGTCGGACATCTCAATCCGTTCCTCGACGAGGGCGACGACCAGGTCTATTTCAAGCCCCACGTACGAAAGATGCGCGACGCCATCGACAACGTTCGTCGCATGCGCGAAGCGGCTGGCGACGACATGGACCTGTGCATCGAGATCCACCGTCGCCTGACCCCGGCCGAGGCCGTGGTCTTCGCACGTGGCATCGAGCAGTACCATCCGATGTTCGTGGAGGACCCGATGCGCTTCGAGGATGCGGACGCCATGGCCCGCATCGCCGACAAAATTCATGTTCCCATCGCCACCGGGGAGCGTTTCACGACCATCTATGAGTTCCAGGCGCTCCTGACCCGGAAGGCGGTGGAATATGCGCGCATCGACGTTTGCCTTTGCGGCGGCATCACCGGTTCGAAGAAAGCCGCCGCCCTGGCCGAGGC
>JAJFIG010000215.1 GCA_021775195.1 Rhodospirillales bacterium
CAACGACGCCTCCGAACCGGTCCCGGCGGGAACCGCCGACACCCTGGTCCTGTCGTCGCTGTCCAGCGGCTCTTATGACGTCGTCTTCTCAGCCGGCTTCACCAACGTGCCCACGGAACCCGACGCCACCGCCACCTACACCGCCGGCGGCACCTTCGCGCTGACCACCACCAACGCCATCGCCTTCAACAGCGACGGCCTGCCCAGCGCCTTCGCCGTCGCCGATATCGAGATCCTCGACTTCGCCAACGGCGCCGCCAACATGGACGACAACCCGAGCGCCGCGAACAAGATCGCCGTCAACCTGGGCACCATAGCCAAGGCCGACGGCTTCACCCAGTTCGGGGCCGCGTTCACTCCCGTCTTCATCAACCAAAACGGCTCGCGCTTCGGCACCTTCGCCGGCGTCACCATCGGCAACAGCGGACTGGTCACCGCCCTGTTCGACAATGGCGAAACCCGACCCATATTCCAAATTCCCATCGCCACCTTTACCAACGTCAACCAGTTGGAATCACGGTCCGGCAACACCTGGAACGCGACCCAGGCGTCTGGCGACGTGACCTTGCGGGTCGCCGACAACGGCTCCGCCGGACAGGTGATCCAGGGCGCGCTGGAAGCATCCACCGTCGATATCGGCGAAGAGTTCACCAAGATGATCGTCGTCCAGCGGGCCTTCTCCGCCGCTGCCCAGATCATCACCACCGCCGACGACATGCTCGCAGAATTACTGAGGGTGAGGCGTTAAACATAACCCCGCTTAAGACCACCGTCCCCACAACGGCCCCGGCCCGGCGTCCTCGCCGCCGCCGGGGCCGTCCCATTTTCACTGACTGGGTTCCGACGCGATGGTTGTGCCACAACCATCACCTGCATGGCCGCCGGCATACACACCGGCGAACGCGGGTTAGGCAGCCGTTAACCTTATTCCTTAGCGGTTCTTTAACGGGGCATCGGATATCCATGTACGGCATCAGTCATGGATGACGCGTCGGAAATGAGCAGACATCAACCTTTAAGCCGCAACGCCCTCCCGGGACCCAACGGGACCCGAGGCCCCACGGGCGAGCCCATGACCCGCGACGATCTGCCGCCACCAAACACCAAGCGATGGGTGATCCGGCGCAAGGCCGAGGTCGTCGCCGGTGTCCGCGCCGGACTGATCTCCCTTGAGGAAGCCTGCCTGCGCTACAACCTCTCGGTCGATGAATTCCTGTCCTGGCAGCGCCTGCTGGAGGAACACGGAATCGTCGGCCTGCGCGCCACCCGCACCAAGGAATACCGCGACGGTGCCGACCGGCCGGCGCCTCCCGGCATCGACTAGTGGTATAAGTCAGGCACAAGGCGCCCATCGAATACCCTTTGTCTGACCCGCGCCACCAGTCCGCCCCACGCCACTAGGCAAATTTTGCCGGGGTGTTAACTACTTCTTCACGATCAATTGGTTAGCCTCAATCTGCTGGTTGGGGGGACCGTGCCGTCACGGACCTTGGCGGTTTTTCGATTTCGGGACGAGGGAGTCGACTTGGAAACTTTCACGCAAGCACTCCGCAATCTGGGGCCGGCCCGACTACTCACATTGGGCGGCGTGATCCTGGGCGGAATCGCGTTCTTTATTTTCCTCACAGCACGTCTGGCAACGCCACAAATGGCGCTCTTGTATGGCGAGCTGGAGATGGCGGATTCGGGCCGCATCGTCAGCGCGCTGGAAACCGCCAACGTTTCCTATGAACTCCGCAACAACGGCGCCCAGATCTATGTTCCCGAGGACCGGGTCCTGCGCCTGCGCATGAGCATGGCCGATCAGGGCCTGCCCAGCGGCGGTTCCATCGGCTATGAGATCTTCGACGATTCCGATTCCCTGGGAACCACCAATTTCGTTCAGAACATCAACCTGGTCCGCGCCCTCGAAGGCGAGCTGGCGCGGTCCATCCGCACCCTGAGTTCCGTCAATTCGGCCCGCGTCCACCTGGTCATGCCCAAGCGCCAGCTCTTCAGCCGCGAGCGGCGCCAGCCGTCGGCCTCGGTCATTCTCAAGATGAGCGGCCCCGGGCGCTTGGAAAAACCGCAGGTCATGGCGATCCAGCACCTGGTTGCCGCCGCCGTGCCCAGCCTCGCCCCCGGCCGAATTTCCATCGTCGACGGCAAGGGCACGCTCCTGGCCCGCGGCTTCGAGGACGACAACGCCGAGAGCACCACGGCGGCCAAGGCGAACGAACGGCGCCGCGTCTTCGAGAACCGCCTCGCCCGCACCGTCGAGGAACTGCTGGAACGGACCGTCGGATTCGGCAAGGTCCGGGCCGAAGTTTCCTCCGAAATGGATTTCGACCGCGTCAGCACCAACGAGGAACAGTTCGATCCCGAGGGCCAGGTCGTGCGATCGACCCAGACCGTGGAAGAGACTTCCAATACTCGCGACGCCGAGAACAACTCCCCGGTCAGCATCGGCACCAACCTTCCAGACCCCAACCCGGCCGCAGGCGCCGGCGCCAGCAGCAGCGCCAACGAAAGCCGCGTCGAGGAAACCGTCAACTTCGAAGTTTCCAAGAAGATCATCAACCACGTCCGCGAATCTGGCACTGTCAAGCGGTTGTCCGTCGCCGTTCTTGTGGACGGCACGCGCAAGGCCGACGCCAACGGGAAACTGACCTACCAGCCGCGCAACGAGGCCGAGATGGAGCTGCTGGCAACTCTCGTGCGCAACACCATCGGCTTCAATGCCGACCGCGGTGACAAGGTTGACGTGATCAACATGGAATTCGCCGCCGGCGACGACGAGGCCGAGGAACCGTTGCAGTTGTTCTTCGGCCTCGACAAGAACGACCTGCTCAGGATGGCCGAAATCCTGGTTCTTGCCATCGTCCTTATCCTGGTCATCTTGCTGGTTATCCGTCCGATGTTGTCCCGGATTTTCGAGGCCATTCCCGCCGCCGCCGCCGCCGGCGAGGCCCGCCTGTTGGCCGACCAGTCGTCGGGAACCGGGACCCCGGCCCTCACCGGACCTGGATCCGGCGCCCTCGCCGGCCCCCGCGATGGCGCCACCGGCGAGGATGAGGCTTACGAGGAGTTGATCGATATCGACCGGGTCGAAGGGCGGGTCAAGGCATCGTCGGTGAAGAAGGTCGGCGAAATCGTCGAAAAGCATCCCGACGAAGCCATCTCCATCGTCCGGTCCTGGATGTATCAAGAAAGCTGAGGTAAGCCGTGGCCCAAGTCAGGGATGAATTCGTCAATCTGACCGGTCCGCAGAAGGCGGCGGTCTTCATGCTGGCGCTCGGTCAGGAGCAGTCCAGCCGTTTGTTCGAGTTGATGAGCGACGAGGAGATCCGCGAGATTTCCCAGCACATGGCCAATCTCGGCAACATCAACGCCGACGCCATTGAGCAGCTGTTCATGGAATTCGCCGACCAGCTGTCGTCGGCGGGCTCCCTTGTCGGCACCTACGACTCCACCGAGCGCCTGCTCTACGGGTCCATGCCCACCGAACGGGTCGAGCAGATCATGGAGGAAATCCGCGGGCCCGCCGGACGGACCATGTGGGACAAGCTGGGCAACGTCAACGAGGCGGTGCTCGCCAATTACTTCAAGAACGAATATCCGCAGACCGTCGCCGTCGTCCTCTCGCGGCTCAAGAGCGACCACGCGGCACGGGTCCTGTCCCTGCTGCCCGAGAACTTCGCCATGGAAGTGGTCATGCGCATGCTGCGCATGGAAGCGGTGCAGAAGGACGTTCTCGACAACGTCGAACAGACCCTGCGCAAGGAATTCATGGCCAACCTGGCGCGCACCGCGCGCCGCGATTCCCACGAGGTCATGGCCGACATCTTCAACAGCCTGGACCGGGCGACGGAAAGCCGTTTCATGAGCGGACTCGAGGAACGCAACCGCGAGAGTGCCGAGAAGATCAAGCAACTGATGTTCACTTTCGAGGATCTGATCCGCATCGATTCCTCCGGCATCCAGGGTCTCCTCCGCCAGGTCGAGAAGGATCAACTTGCCATTGCCCTGAAGGGCGCTACCGACGACCTCAAGGATCTGTTCTTCAAGAACATGTCGGCACGCGCCGGCAAGATGATGAAGGAGGACATGGATGCCATGGGCGCCGTACGCCTGAAGGACGTGGACGAAGCTCAGGCAACCATCGTCTCCGTCGCCAAGGCCCTGGCCGACGCCGGCGAAATCGTCGTCTCCGGCGGTGGCGAGGAAGACGAGTTGGTCTATTAGACGATGACAGCGGTCACAAAATTCCTTTTCGATACCGTTTTCGACACCGGCGGGGAAAACGAATCACCGGCATCCGTCGAGGAAATCGGACCCGAGGAGGAAGCCCCGACATTCAGCGAAGAAGACGTCAACCAGGCGCGTTCAGAAGGACACGCCGCAGGGAGGGAAGAAGGAATTCGCGAGTCCGCCAACGCTACAGAATGCAGGATCATGGAGACGGTCGCGATGATTGCAGAACGCATATCCGAACTTTTCCGCGTCCAGGAGGAGGCAAGCGCCGCCGCCGCCCAGAACGCCATATCGGTGGCTACCGCCATCACCAGAAAGGTCTTTCCCGAACTCGCCCGGCGCAACGCCCTTGGCGAGATCGAACGGGTTTTCAGCGATGCCATGAACAAGGTTACGGACGAACCTCGCGTCGTCATGCATGTCAATGACCAGTTGTTCGACCCGCTTACCCAGCGCGTTGCCGCCCTGGCCGAGCGCCATGGATTTGAGGGCCAGGTTCTCCTGCGCTCCGATACCGAGATACCACTCGGTGATTGCCGGCTCGAATGGAGCAATGGCGGCTGTGACCGCGATACCGCCGGTCTCTGGCGCGATATCGACGGGATCATCGCCCGCAACCTCGGGACCGTACCCGTTGACGCGGACCAACCCGCTGGCGAAGAGGCAGCCGTTGGGGAAGAGGAAGCCGCCGCCGACGACCCGGCAGCCCGAGAAGACCCGAATGCCTCCGATGCCGTCCCAGGAGCCATGGTGGCGGATCAGGCAAGTGACGACGACATCGGCTTACCGCCGGAAACGGCGATTACCGAGGCTC
>JAJFIG010000216.1 GCA_021775195.1 Rhodospirillales bacterium
CCACCGGCAGCAGGTGCAACAGGATGGCCGGGCCCTTGGTCAAGGCCCCGAAGCCGATGCCCAGGCCCAGGACAACGAAACCCGTCAGGCTGCCGCGCCAGGCCCGGACGATGCCGAGGATGCCAACCAGGGTGAAGCAGGCCAGCATCATGTCGAACATGGTGAGCGTCGTGTACAGCGCCCAGAAGGTGCCGCCGATCAGGAACAGGGGCGCCATCCGGGCGATATCGTCCCGCTCCGGCCACAGGTGCCGTGCCACGGCGCCGGTCAGGAACAGGTTGGCGAGGGCGAACAGGGGCGAGACCAGCCGTGGCCACCAGTCGTTGACGCCGAACACGGTCCAGCCCAGGTTGACGAGCCAGAAAAACAGCGGTGGCTTATGGCTATAGGTGAGGCCGTTGAGGTGCGGGACGAGATAGTTCCCGTCCCGCCACATTTCCCAGGCGACGGCCAGATAGCGGGTCTCTCCGATCGGCAGCACCGGCCGTGACCACACGGCCATCGCCGTCAACAGCAACCAGAGCCCGGCCCAATAGGCCGGCTGCCAGGTACGCAGGATCATGCGCCGCCGTCGCTGCCGCCGCCGTCGCCACTTGCCAGGGCCGCTTTTTGCTGGTGGCGTTCGCGGAAAATGAAGTACAGGTTTCGCCCGTAAACGAGCAGGCCCGCCCCCTGGCCGACGATGAACACCGGATCCTCCCGGTAGATGGCATAGGATAACAACGTGATTCCGCCGCCGATGCTGAAATACCAGAATGGCACCGGAATAAGGCTCTTCTTCATGCGCTCGCTATAAATCCACTGGATCAGAAAGCGCATGGAAAAAAAGGCCTGTCCGAGAAAACCGATGGCCAGCCAGGCGTTTGCCGCAGAGATCATTCTTCCTGCCCTTTCCTTCTTGTATTCCGGTCTTCGACGACCGGGATTTTGCCGCGCCGCTGCAGCCACATGACCCCCAAAAGGTCGGCGATGCCAACCCAGAGCCGGTCCCAGACGCCGTACTTGGAGGTGCCGCGCTCGCGGGCGCGGTGGTTGACCGGTACCGAGACCACCTGTCCGCCCCGCCGGATCATCAGGGCCGGCAGGAACCGGTGCATGTGATCGAACCGCGGCATGTCCAGGAAGGCCGCCCGGGAAAACACCTTGAGGCCGCAGCCGGTATCCGGCGTCCGGTCTCCCAGCAGGCGGGCCCGCACGGCGTTGGCGGTGCGTGACGCGAAGCGCTTCAACCAGGTATCCCGTCGTTTCGCCCGCAATCCGGCGATCATGATCTGGTCCCCGTCGCCGTCTTCCGGCACCAATTCCCCGAACATCGCCAGCATCGCCGGAATATCCGCCGGATCGTTCTGTCCGTCTCCGTCCAGGGTGACGATCACCGGCGCCCGCGCCGCCTTGACGCCGCTGGCGATGGCGGCGCTTTGCCCGCAGCAGTTCCGGTGGCACACGATTCTGAGCCTCGCATCCGCCGCCGAAAGGTCGTGCAGCCGGTCCGGGGTCGCATCCGTACTACCGTCGTCCACGTAGACGATCTCGTAGGCCGGTCCCTCGCCCAGGGCGGCATTGATCTCGCCGATCAGGGGTTCGACGTTATCGGCCTCGTTGTGAACCGGGACCACCACCGACAGGTGGGGCGCGTCCTCTGCGGCGGGGGCCGCGTGATCACCGGATGCGGGAACGTTGGAAGGTTGCAAAACGCGGTCTGTATAATGGGTTAGCCAACCGATCAGGCCCCGCTTATTACACTGCGGGTGCCCCGTGGCAAAGCCCTTTCCACGCCGCCGGAGATTCGCTTAATCCGCCGTCGGTGCCGATAGCCGGTCCAGCCTCAGCCTGTGCCGGCCGTCGGTCAGCCGGCGAGCCCCCGCCAGAACCGCGGTCAACACCCCGAGGCCGGTCCCGCCGGCGATCAAAAACATGATCAAAAGCTGGTACTTCACCGCCTCCACCGGATCGACGCCGGCCAGAATCTGCCCGGTCATCATGCCCGGCAGGGATACCACCCCGGCGGCGGCCATGGCATTGACGATGGGGATGAGGCCGCCGCGCAGGGCCTCGCGGGTAACCGGCTGGATGGCCCAGGGCATCTCATGGCCAAGGGCGAGTTGCGCCTCGATCGCCGTTCGCTCGCGCACGGCGCCGGTCACCAGGCGGTCGAGGCCCAGGCTCACCCCGGTCATGGTGTTGCCGAGGATCATGCCCAGCAGCGGAATCGCGTAGCGCGGATCGTACCAGGGGTCGGGTTTGACCTGGGTGGTCAGGGCCAGAACGGTGACGATGATGGCGGCGGCCATGATGCTCGAGGTTCCCAGCCCATAGGCCCACCAGCCGGTGAACCGCCGGGTTTGCCGCGCCAGCACCTCCCGCCCGGCGAACAGGATCATGAACAGCGCCGCCGCCGCCGTAAGCCATGGCGATACCGCCGCGAAAAGGGCCTTGAGCACGAGCCCGACGATCGCCAGCTGCACGACCATGCGGGCCGCCGCCAGAAGAAGCTGGCGCTCCAGCTTCAGGCCCATGGCGATCGACAGCAGGGCGTTGAGAACCAGTAGAACCGAGGCCGCGGCGATATCCCAATAGCCGAGGACGATGTAACTCATTGGGATGCCCCTTCCGGCGCTGCCCCCTCGCCGTCCCTGATCCGGCCGCCCTCGATGGTCAGTTGCCGCCGGGCCAGGCGCTCCGCCTGTTCGGGGTCATGGGTCACCATCAGGATCGCCGCGTCCCGGTCCAGGCATTCCCGCAGGATCGTTTCCACATGCCCGGCCGCGGCCTGGTCCAGGCCCGACGTCGGTTCATCGAGCAGCAGAACCTCGGGCTCCACCAGCAGGGCACGGACCAGCGCCAGTCGCTGCCGCTCGCCCGTCGACAGGCGCGCCACCGGCGACGCCAGGATCGTTTCCGCCAATCCCATCCGCGCCAGCAGGGCGACGGTTCTTTCCCGCTCGGGAAAGTGCGCGCCGGTGTCGTCGGCCCACCATCCCGACTCCGCCGGCACGTAGGCCACCCGCCGGCGCCATTGCGGCGCCGGCATGTCCTCGCGCCGGGTGTCGCCGAGAGAGACCTCTCCCTGGTTGGGATCCAGATCGGCGATGGCGCGCAGCAGCAGACTCTTGCCCGACCCCGACGGGCCGACCAGCGCCACGCACTCGCCCTGGGCGATGCCAAGGGTCACGGGTTCGAGGCCCGGCCGCACCAGGTCGCGCACCCTCAGCACGGCTTGCACCCAATCCCGGTGACGGCACTCGGAAAAAACGGCATTTTGCGCCATAATGATAATGTTGACCGCGTTGGTGGCCCGGCGGTGGCCAACGCTACCCGGTTCGAGGGGAGGCAACAATGAAGAACGGCGACACGGTGACGCCCCTCGACGTCCACCGCGAGACTGTTCGCCCCGAGTGGGTCGACTACAACGGGCATATGAACCTCGCCTACTACGTTCTTGTTTTCGATCACGCGACGGACGTCCTGTTCGATCACCTGGAACTGGGAGAAGGGTATCGGACGCGCACCGATTGTTCGACCTTCGTCGTCGAGGCCCACGTCACCTATGAACAGGAAGTGCACGAAGGGGACCCCTTGCGGGTCACCACCCAGTTCCTTGGTTTCGATGACAAGCGGCTGCATTTCTTCCATCATATGTACCACGGGGACACCGGCGTTCTTGTGGCGACCAACGAAATCATGTCCCTGCACGTCGATTTGGGGGAGCGCCGCTCGGCGCCGTTCCCCGCCGGTGTGCTTCCCCACCTCGGGGATTTGGCCCGAGCCCACGCCCGAATGCCCCGGCCGAACCAGGCCGGACGGGTGATGGCCTTGAAACACTCTTAACGTCCCTTGTTTTGGTGTTCATAAAATAGAAAGGAGATTATGTTTGGACTGGTGCACTGGATGCTTATCGGTCAAGTTCGAATATAGTCGGGAGACATAGCGGGGTATGACAGTGGAATATTCGGAAACCTTTGATCAGGCTGCCGAAATTGCCGGATCGGCACTCTCCTTGATGAAGGAGAGAAACCTTCCCGCCAATCCCAACAATTTTGCGGTTTGGTTCCATTACTATTCCCAGCGGGACCCTAACCTCAGGCGCACGCTGGATTTGTTGCTCAACTCCGGCAAGGGAATCGACGAAGGGCAGTTGACCGAAATCTATGAAAAGTTCTTCACCTTCGAACACGAGGGTTCGGTCCTCCATCAAGCCGCCAACAAGATCAACGAGGAACTGGGCAACATCCTCAAGCAACTGGGCGAAGCCGGCGACGGCGCCTCCGAATACGGCAAGGCCCTCGAGATGTTCAGCGGCAAGCTCTCCACTTCGGACGACGTTAGCGGCCTGCAGGCGCTTGTCGGTAATATCATCACGGCGACCCGTGCCATGGAGGAGCGCAACAAGAACCTGGAGGCAAAGCTCACCCATTCGTCCGACGAGATCAACCATCTCCAGGATGACCTGGAGGATATGCGGCGCGAAGCCATGACCGACGGGCTCACCGGCATTCCCAACCGCAAGGTTTTCGACATGGCGTTGCGTCAGGCCGCCCGCGACGTCGAGGAGGAAGAAGACGAAATGTGCCTCCTCCTTGCCGACATCGACCATTTCAAGAAATTCAACGACACCTATGGTCACCAGGTTGGCGACCAGGTTCTTCGCCTGCTTGCC
The DNA here is from genome assembly GCA_021775195.1 of Rhodospirillales bacterium. Lineage (GTDB taxonomy): Bacteria > Pseudomonadota > Alphaproteobacteria > Rhodospirillales > 2-02-FULL-58-16 > JAJFIG01. The sequence continues at coordinate 4,658 of JAJFIG010000216.1, forward strand.
AACACGCTGGTCGCCTGCATCAAGGGGCAGGATACGGCGGCGCGCTATGGCGGCGAGGAATTCGGCGTCATCCTGCCGCGTACCAGTCTGGTCAATGCGGTCAAGGTGGCGGAGGCCATCCGCCAGCGCCTCGGCCACAAGAAGGTGATGAACCGGACCACGGGGGAGAGCATGGGGGAGATCAAGGTCTCCGTCGGGGTCGGCCGGTACCGCCATGGCGAACCGCTGCCGCAGTTGATTTCCCGTGCCGACGCGGCCCTCTACATGGCCAAGAATACGGGACGTGACAAGGTCGTGGCCGAAAACGAGGTCGAGAACGTGGACGTCGTCCTCGGCGCCTAGAGCATGATCGGCGCCACCGCCGCCGGTGGCATCGTAAAGAAATTCTTCAGATTACTCGTGCATCGTTCGTGGCGGTGGGACAATGGCCAGCCATGGATTGACAGGCAGCCGCATTTTGATGTGGCTTCGCAGGGTAATCAGGAACGACCAGTTGATCCTGTCGGTCCTGGCCCTCTTCGTCGGCGCCGCCGGGGGTGGCGCCGTTATCCTGTTCCGCGAGGCGATCATCCTCGTCCAGACCCTGGCTTACGGCTCCGGCACCGAGTCCCTTTACCGTCATGCCGAGACTCTTCCCTGGTGGCACCTGATCCTCGCACCCTCGGCGGGCGGGCTGCTGATCGGGATTCTGGTTTACCGTTTCATGCCCGGGCGGCGTCCCCATGGCGTTGCCGACGTCATCGAGGCCAACGCCTTGCGGGGCGGGCGCCTGTCGGCGACGACGGGTATCCGCGCCGCCCTGGTCAGCGCCGCCTCCATCGGCGTCGGCGCCTCGGTCGGGCGCGAAGGGCCGGCGGTGCACCTTGGCGCCTCCCTCGCCGGATGGCTTGCCAAGCGCCTGCATTTGACCCGCTCCCTGTCGCGCACCCTGCTCGGATGCGGTGTCGCCACCGCCGTCGCCGCCTCCTTCAACGCCCCCATCGCCGGCGCCCTGTTCGCCAACGAGGTCGTGATTGGGCACTATGCTCTCAGGGCCTTCGCCCCGGTGGTCATTTCAAGTGTCACCGGCACCGCCATTTCACGGGCCTATTTCGGCGATTTTCCCGCCTTCGCCATTCCCGACCATCCCATCGCCTCGCTGTGGGAATTCCCCGCTTTCGTCGGCCTTGGAATCGTCGCCGGCATCGCGGCAACGATATTCATGCATTCGATCATGCTGGCGGAGAAGGTCGCCCGGAAGGTTCCCGTGCGGCCATGGCTGCGTCCGTTGATGGGGGGCATGGCCGTCGGCGTGCTGTCGCTGCTGTTCCCCCAGGTTCTGGGAGTCGGGTACGGTTCGACCGACGCCGCCCTGGCGGTGGTCTTTCCCCTGGCCCTGCTCATCGCCGTCGGCGTCGTCAAGATGGTCGCCACGGCCATCAGCCTGGGCTTTGGATTCGGCGGCGGTGTCTTCAGCCCGTCCCTGGTGATCGGCGCCATGATCGGCGGTGCCTACGGCATTCTCGCCACCCAGGCCTTTCCCGAATTGTCGTCCGGCCCCGGGGCCTACACCCTGGTCGGCATGGGCGCCATGGCGGCGGCGGTCCTGGGGGCGCCGATATCGACCACGCTGATCATGTTTGAGCTCACCGGAGACTACGCCCTGACCATCGGTGTCATGCTCGCCGTGGTCGTCTCCTCGGTGATCACCCAGCAGATGCACGGGCGGACGTTCTTCACCTGGCAGCTGGAGCGCCGGGGCCTCGATCTGAAGGGAGGTTATGAAGCGGCGCTTCTGAAGACGCTGAAGGTGCACCAGGTGGTGGCGGCGACCAGCGAGCTGGTCACCCTGGAGGTCCGGTTGCCGGAGCTCCGCGCCATGTTGCAGAAATCCGTCGCCGGCGAACTCTTCGTCGTCAACGGTGGCGGCGTCCTGTTCGGGACCATAACCCTGGCCGATCTCAGCGAGTTCGCTTTCGACCCGGAAATGGACGACCTGATCAACGCCGGCGACGTCGCGCGCATGAATCCGCCGGTCCTGACTCCCGCCGACGACCTTGGAACCGCCTTGAAGGTGATGCGCGAAACCGGCGAGGAACACATCGCCGTGGTCGAGGATACCGACTCCATGACCTTCTTCGGCTGCATCCATCAGCGCGACGCGGTCGACGCCTACAACAAGGCGCTTTTGGAGAGCCGGCGCGAGGAACGCGGCGAATAGAAAGGCGGGTTGGTACTACATCCCCGGTTTCAGTTTCAGCCAGTCATAGCGGTCGAGGGACGGCACCGGGACCTGGCGGATGGACAGGTCCGCCGCATCCATGGAGAGGATGTCGACGGGCACCTCAACCCCGGCATCGCCGCGGGCCCAGACCTTGCGCAGAAAATCGGCCATGTCCTTCACCCGCTTGCCGCCGACGCCCATGATGATGTCGCCGGTCCTGAGACCGGCCTTCTCCGCCGGGCCGCCGGGGGCGGTCCGGGTGACGAAGACGCGGCCCTGTGATTCCCGTGTATAAACCCCTAGCCACGGATGCGACGGTCGCGATGACCGCCCGGTCCGCACCAGGTCGTCGAGAATGGGTTTGAGGGCGTCGATGGGAACGAACATGTTTCCCGGCCCCGGCCGGGGGCCCGGTTTCGCCTCGCCGACGAAAAGGGATCCGATCCCGAGCAGGTTTCCGTCGGCCCCGATAAGGGCGGCACCGCCGTACTGGGCGTGGGGCGGAACCGTGAAAATGGCATTCTCCAGCAGATACTCCCAATAACCCGTGAAGGTGCGTCGCGCCGCCACCCGCGCCGGGGTCACCGGGGCCGAACTGCCGAAACTCACCACCAGCACCTTGTCGTCTGTCGCCAGGTCCGCCGAGTCGCCCAGGCTGACCGGCTTGATGCCGAGCCCGCGCTTGGCGCGAAGCAGGCCGAAGCCGGTGTCGTGGTCGTAGCCGACGATGTCGGCAGGGACGAAATCGCCGCCGGGAGTGATCACCCGGGCATCCCGCGCCTCGAGGATCAGATATCCGATGGTCAGGACCAGGCCGTCCTCGCCGATCACCACGCCGCTGCCCTGACGTTCCGTGCCCAGGGTCTCCGAGGTTCGGGCCTCGGGCGGGATGTCGGAAATCACCCCGACCACGGCATTGAGAATGTCGGTTGTCTGTTCGGCGGCGGCCGGTGCCACCGTGGCGGCCAGCACCAGGAACACGGCCGCCGGCTTTCCGACGGCCCGCGCGAACCACGACGAGACGGCCCATGGCATCATGGCTTCCCCCCCCTTGTCTGTGCATCCATAGTCTACCGTGGACCGGCCGCCGAAAAAAGCACACCGGCAACCGCATCCCGTCAAACCGCCGTGAGACAGTGCCGGGCGCCGCTGTTATATTGCCGCCATGCCCGATCCCGTCACCACACCCGACGGCCACCCGGCGGCCGACCCGGAGCAATCCGCGCCGCCACCGCCCTATCTGGATGGCCTCAACGAATCCCAGCGCGCCGCCGTCGAGGCCGTCGACGGCCCGGTCCTGGTGCTCGCCGGCGCCGGGACCGGAAAGACCCGGGTGCTGATCACCCGCCTTGCCCATATCCTCGTGCAGGGCCGCGCCGGCCCGTGGCAGATGCTGGCGGTGACCTTCACCAACCGGGCGGCCCTGGAGATGCGCCAGCGGGTCTCGGCCATGCTCGGGCGCCCCGTCGAGGGCTGGTGGGTAGGCACCTTCCATGCCCTGGGCGCGCGCATTCTCAGGTCCCACGCCGAGGTCGTCGGCCTCAAGCCCAACTTCACCATCCTCGACGCCGACGACCAGGTTCGCCTCGTCCGCCAGCTCATGGATATCCATGGGATCGATGACAAGCGGACGCCGGCGCGGGTCATCAGCACCATCATCCAGCGCTGGAAGGACCGCGGCCTGACCCCGGAGAAGGTCTCCGATGCCGAGGGGGGCGAGTCCGCCGAAGGCAAGGCCCTGGCCCTCTACGGCGATTATCAGGAACGCCTGATCACCCTGAACGCCGCCGATTTCGGCGATCTTCTGCTCCATTGCCTGACCCTGTTCCAGGACCACCCCGAGATCCTCGCCAAGTACCAGCAGCAGTTCCGCTACCTCCTCGTCGACGAGTACCAGGACACCAACGTTGCCCAGTACCTGTGGCTGCGCCTTCTTGCCCAGGCCCACCGCAACATCTGCTGCGTCGGCGACGACGACCAGTCCATCTACTCCTGGCGCGGCGCCGAGGTTGGCAACATCCTCCGGTTCGAAAGCGATTTCCCCGGTGCCCGGGTCATCCGCCTGGAACGCAACTACCGCTCGACGCCCCACATCCTCGGTGCCGCCTCGGGCCTCATCGCCAACAACGAGGGCCGTCTCGGCAAGACCCTGTGGACCGACAGCGGCGAAGGCGAGAAGGTCCGCGTCCTCGGTGTCTGGGATGGCGAGGAGGAGGCCCGCGCCGTAGTCGAGGAAATCGAGGCGCTGCATACCAAGGGCCACTCGTTGAACGAGATGGCGGCCCTGGTGCGCGCCGGTTTCCAGACCCGCGAATTCGAGGAACGCCTGATCACCCTGGCCATCCCCTACCGGGTCATCGGCGGCCCGCGCTTCTACGAACGCCAGGAAATCCGCGACGCCATCGCCTACCTGCGGGTGATCGCCCAGCCCGACGACGACCTCGCCTTCGAGC
>JAJFIG010000217.1 GCA_021775195.1 Rhodospirillales bacterium
CCCGCCGATAGGTGGAACCCCCTGCAATCGGGCGCACGGTAATTTGATTGTTTAACCATACATTTGTTATGCTAGGCGTGGCTCGTTTTAATTCGGTTCTAAAATTGATAAGGATTCGGGTCATCGGGGGAGGAACCGTTGCCAAGGTCATCTTGACGGCGGTGTTTTAATATATTTCAACGACGGTCGGTCATGAACGGTCGTCGTCGGGTTTTGACAACTCTCCTTCCCTGATTTCCGGTCTCTTCGACGGCATCTCGTCACACCTCATGGGTTGTGGCCAAACTGGAAGCAGGAACAATATGCAGCGCTGGATCCGTTATGAGCACGCGGGGCAACCCGGGTTTGGTACCTTGGACGGCGACGTCATCACGGTTCACGAAGGCGACATGTTCGCCGATCCCGTATCGACACCGGAGACCCTGTCCCTCGGCGCCGTCCGAATCGTTGCTCCCTGCGAGCCGACCAAGATGCTGGCGCTGTGGAACAACTTTCACGCCCTGGCCACGAAAATGAACTCACCGATCCCCGCCGAACCGCTGTACCTGGTCAAGACGGCGAACTCTTTTCTGGCCCACGGCGAGCCCATCGTGCGCCCGAACGCCTACGACGGCAGGGTGGTCTACGAAGGCGAGATCGGTATCGTCATCGGCAAGTCCTGCAAGGAGGTTTCCGAAGACGACGCCGAGGCCCACATTTTCGGGTACACGTGCATCAACGATGTCACCGCCGTCGACCTGATCAACAAGGACCCGACTTTTGCCCAGTGGTGCCGTGCGAAAAGCTTCGACACCTTTGGCATATTCGGACCCATCGTCGTTGCCGGCATCGACCCCATGGGATTGGTGATCCGGACCGTGCTCAATGGCGATGAACGCCAGAACTATCCGGTCAGCGACATGATCTTTCCGCCGGCACGACTGGTCAGCATGATTTCCCACGACATGACCCTGCTCCCCGGTGACGTCATTGCCTGCGGCACTTCCCTTGGGGTCGGGTCGATGAAGGAACCCCGCAACACCGTCGACGTCATCATCGACGGCATCGGAACATTGAGTAACGTTTTCGAGAATGCACGGGAATAGGCGCGGCTACGGGTACCTTAATGTCTGATTTGCACCACTTGGCGGCTAACAGGAGGAAACCATGAAAATTTGCGTTGTCGGCGCCGGCGCGATCGGCGGACTGATGGGCGCCAAGTTCGCCTTGGCGGGCGAAGAGGTGACCGTCATCGACCAGGGTACGCACCTTGCGGCAATCCAGAAAAACGGCCTGAAGCTGAATTGGGAAGACGGCAGCGAACACGTCGCCAAGAACATCAAGGCCGTCGACAGCGTTGCCAAGGCCGGTCCGCAGGACATGATCATTTTGGCACTCAAGGCCCATTACCTGGAATCGGTGGCCCGCGATATCCCTTCGTTGATTGGGCCCGATACGGTGATCGTGACGGTGCAGAACGGTATCCCCTGGTGGTATTTCCACAAACACGGTGGCGAATTCGACGGGCACCGCCTCGAATCCCTGGATCCCGACGGCGTCCTCGAGAAGCATATCGACGGAGACCGGATCATTGGTTGCGTCGTTTATCCGGCGGCGGCGATCACGGAACCCGGCGTCATCCACCACGTCGAGGGCGACCGCTTCCCCATCGGCGAACTGGACGGTTCGGAATCGGAACGGGTAACCAAGCTATACGATACCCTGGTCAATGCCGGTTTCCGGTCCCGCATCCTCGACAATATCCGTTCCGAGATCTGGCTCAAGGCATGGGGCAATCTTTCCTTCAACCCAATCAGCGCCCTGACCCACGCGACACTGGTGGAAATCTGCCAATTCAGCGAGACCCGGAAACTTGCGGCGGCGATGATGCAGGAAGCCCAGGACATCGCCAACAAACTGGGCATCGAATTCCGCCACACCATCGAAAAACGCATCGCCGGCGCCGAGGGCGTGGGCGCCCACAAAACGTCGATGCTGCAGGATGTCGAGCTCGGCCGGTCATTGGAGGTCGAGGCGCTGATCGGCGCCATACTGGAACTTGGCGGACTGACCGCTACGCCGGCACCGTCGATCGAAGCCGTCTATGCCTGCGTGAAACTGCTGAACAAGATCATGCTGCTGCAGGGCGCCGGCGTCAGAGTGAGCGACGCCGCCTAGGAGCCTGTCCGGCGGCAGAGAACCGAAAAGGGCCGCGGCCAAATTGGCCGCGGCCCTTGATCTTTGTGGTTCGTTGGAGGTGGTGGCGCGGCGTGCCTATTTGGCGGCCTTGCTGGCATAATAAGCCGCCATGTCGCGGAAGTCGGCTTCCCGCAGTGGGAACGACATGGCCCGCATCATCGGGTCCTTGCGCTTCTCCAAGTGGTAAATCTTGAGCGCGCGAAGGAGATAGGACTCGGACTGGCCGGCCAGTATGGGAAAACGCGGGTCGGTGCTGTAGCCGTCCTTGCCGTGGCAGCGGTCGCATTTTTCCGCCCATTCGGCGGCCGTGATCGAAGCAAGGGTGGTAGGACCGTGCGGCGTCTGCATGGCGTAGAACGCGGCCACGTTCTCGACGTCGGCGTCGCTCAAAGAATCCACCAGGTCCTTCATCACGGCATGGTCGCGGGTTCCGTCCTTATAGGCATTTACGGAGGTGATGAAGTACTCGGCGTCCATGCCGGCAAGACGGGGCGTGCCCGGATCGTCGGTATTGCCATCGACGCCGTGACAACCGACGCACGGCGCCGCGACGGCGGCACCGGCCCGGACGTTGCCCTCGCCTGGGAACTCCGTCTTGACGGGCTTCGCCAGGGCATAGAACGTGGCGATGTTTTCGATCTCCGACTGGCTGAGCGCTTCGACGAACGACTGCATGACATCGTCGGGCCGCGTACCATCTTTATAGGCCTTCATGGACCACTCCAGAAACTGGGGATGCATGCCGGCGATGCCGGGCGTCCCCGGCACCTCGCTGTTGCCATCTTCGCCATGGCAGGCTGTACAGGGTTCGGATGCCTCCCTCGCGGCGGCCAGCGGATCGACCGCCGACGCCTTGCCTCCGGCCTCACTTTTCTTTCTGGCGACGGCTATGGGAAATGGCTCCAGGCTGGCGAAATAGGCCGACACGTTGATCATGTCGTCACCGGACAGGTCGCCGATGTGATCCTTCATGACCTCGCCCTTGCGCACGGCCATGCGGTAGGACCGCAACACCTTGACGATATAGTCGGCGTGCTGGCCGGCGATATGGGGAACCATGGGCGTGGTACTGATCCCATCCTCGTTGTGGCAGCTTGTGCACTGTCCGGCGACGGCCTTGCCCGCTTCGATGTCGGCGGCCGGCGGCGGCGGCGTCTTAGAGACGGCCAGCTGTTTGGACCCGGCATCAACGACCGTCCCTCCCATCAACAGAACGAACGCGGCTATCGCCAAAGTAGTCGGTTTCATCTGTCCTATCTCCAACAGCGCGTTAGACGTTTTGCCGGATCATCCACGCATTCCAGGAGGATGTCCAATGTGTTCCTTCGACCTGGGAATATATGAGTGACCGCGGCAAAAACAACACCACCGCATCCACATCCGCGAGCTCCGCACATGGCGCGCAAACCTTTATTTCAGGTTTCCTTTCAACGCCAAAAACCCAAGATGATTCGAATTCACTTTGTAGCGTTCGGTTATTACAACAGCATTGACTTGGATCAAGAACTCGGCGAATTACGACGCTATGATAGGCGCCGCCAAACTGGGCACCTGAGTTTTTCGCTCCGGCAGCCCAGGCGCGGGATCGCGTTTGGACGAATCCGGTGCTGGCTTATCGCGTTTTAAGGGGGTAAGGAGACACCTCTCACCCACTCAATTGGTCCACGGCTTTGGAGACGGTAGCCGGGAGTGGCCGCTCGGTTGCGTCCTGCGTGTGAAGACGGGAGAAGACGATGCCTGAGTTGCACCGAATGTATTTCCATTTCAGCGAACTTCCGCTCAGTATGCGGGCCCTTTTCACGTGCGCGCTGATCGTGCTGGGCACGGGTTACCTGTTCGCCATGATCTATATCTACCTCAACAACGAGGGCCGGGACGGAATTGCGGGATTGTCCCAGGAAGACCTGGTGATCGCCTACAGCGGCAGCAAATCGGACACGCGACTCGAAGGTGCCTTGAAAGCCAGCATGAGTTCGATGCTGCCGAACGAGGAAAAGAACATCATCGTCAACTGGGTTCGCCGGGGCACGGAAAAGGCGGAGTTCGAGGCCCAGGTCCAGCCGGTGTTCGAAAAACGGTGCCTGGCCTGTCACGACGGCAGCAATCCGCATATTCCCAATCTGATCACCTACGAGGACGCAATACATGTGGCCGCCCTGGACACGGGCATGACGATCCCGACCCTGGTTCGCGTCTCCCATATTCACCTGTTCGGCATCACGTTCATCTTCTTCGTCCTGGGGTTCATCTTCAGTCACGCTTTCGTGCGTCCGCGCTGGCTCAAAAGCCTTGTCGTCGTGCTGCCGTTTTGTGCCGTCTTCCTGGACATCGGGTCCTGGTACCTGACCAAGATCCATCCCGGCTTCGCCTGGGTGGTCATGATCGGCGGCGGCCTCATGGGCATGAGTTTCGCCTTCATGTGGGTGGTGTCGTTTTACCAGATCTGGTTCTACAAGCTTCCCGCGAATGTAACCCGCCCGGACGCCAACCCCTATGTGGCCAGATAGGGAACCGGCAACAGCTGATGCGGCGCAAGGCCATTTTAAACGGAAGCGGAAACACTTTTAGTTTGTAAAGCCTAAAAAATGCCCTAAAGCATCGGTATGCAGGAACTCGACCCGCCATCCGGTCTCGTCACGTCGGGCAGGAGCGGTATGATGGCGGAGTTCAAACGACGGATTATTCCACCCGGAAAAGGGCGGCTCATGGATAGGAGGAAATCATGATCCAACGGCGCCATTCCAATAGGTTCACTTGGGGCCTGGTTGTTTCCATGATGCTCGCGGCTGGATCTTGGGCCACCGCGGCAGGCGCGGACGAGCCCGTGAGTTACAAGGAGGACGTTTTCCCGATCCTCGAACTCCGATGCCTCGAATGCCACAAGCCGGGGGAGGCGGGATACGAATCGAGCGGCCTCGACCTGAGGACCTATGACGGCCTGATGAAGGGGACGAAGCACGGTCCCATCGTCGTGCCCAGGGAAGCTTTCACGAGCAACCTGATCGCAGTGATCGACGGGCGCACCGATCCGGCGCTCCGCATGCCCCATAACAAGAAAAGAATGTCAAAATGCGAACGTTTTCTGATCCGGTTTTGGGTCAACCAGGGGGCCAAAAACAACTGAGTCGGGATGGAACCGGACTCCACGGGACAGGCAAGAGGTTTTGCATGACGGGAGTCGGCCGCACGATCGGGGCCATCGTCCGGCCAGTGTGGAAATGTGCGGGAATGGCAGGGACCGTTTCTTTCGGGATATGTTCCCTGTGTCCCGCATAGTCGTTTGGCATCCATATGTCGACGGGGTGCAACAAGCGTGCCTCTAGGCAAAGACTTCGGGAGTAGGAGTACCGTTATGAAGAAGTTCTGGTTCACCGCCGTAGCCGCATTGGCTGTATTGGCCTTCGTTGGAACCGCCGACGCCGGGGGCGACGCCGCCGCGGGCGCGAAAAAGGCCAAGAGCTGCGCCGGTTGCCATGGCAAGAAAGGCGAAGGGAAAAAGAAGAACCCGCCGCTGGCCGGCATGGACGAGGCGAAGTTCGTCAAGGCGATGCAAGACTATAAATCCGGGGCGAAGAAGCACAAAATGATGCAAAAGTTCTCTAAAAAACTGAGTGACGCGGATTTCGCCAACTTGGCGGCGCATTATAAGGGACTTAAATAGAAGGATAGGAATCGCATATACGACCGGCGAGGTTGACCGTCCGGAAACGTCCTAGGAGCACACACGGGGACGCTGCAGAATTTGTTCCGGACTCACCCGCCATATGGCGGAAGCGCAATGCCGGCACACCGGTTTGCGCTTACGCCCCGTTCAGGGGGTATTCGCAAGGAGAGGGCACGATGCGCTTGCTTCAAACCTTGAGAACAGGATCCCGTTGGTCCCTATGGACCGTCATAATCGCCCTGCTGCCGGCTCTCGCCGGGTGCGCGGTCCCGAAGCCGCCCAAGCCGCCGGCGAAAGAGGCCGTGGATTACGTGTGGCCGGTGCCGCCGGATCCCCCGCGGATCAAGTTCATCCGAAGCGTCCGTGCCAAGACCGACGTGGAACCCGAAAAGGGTCCCAGCATTACGGACACAATCCTCGGTGAGGAGAAGAAAAAGGACACGGTAAGGCTGAAGAAGCCTTATGGCGTCTATGGCGACAGGGAAGGGCGGATCCTGGTTGCCGACACGGGCTGGG
>JAJFIG010000218.1 GCA_021775195.1 Rhodospirillales bacterium
GGCGCATGAAGACGGCATAGGTGACGGGCTTGTCGCCGTAACGGCCGACGACGTCCTTGGTCCTGGCGAAATACCTGTCGGTCCAACGGGAAATCCAGCCGTCGTCGGCGCCGGCCGCCGCCTTGGCCTTTCGGGTCATGACAGGCGGATCAGGACGACGCGGCGGCGCGGCCGCGTTCCTGGGTCCGTCCGTCCTTGAGGACCTCGGCGAGGAGGAAGGCCAGTTCCAGCGCCTGCTCGGCGTTGAGACGGGGGTCGCAATGGGTGTGGTAGCGATCGCTCAAATTGGCTTCGGTAATGGCGCGGGCGCCGCCGACGCATTCGGTGACGTCCTGCCCCGTCATCTCGAAATGGACGCCGCCGGGATAGGTGCCCTCGGCGTGGTGGACGGCGAAGAAACCGCGCACCTCCTCAAGGATGCGGTCGAAGTGCCGGGTCTTGTAGCCGTTGGCGCTCTTCACCGTGTTGGCATGCATGGGGTCGGAAATCCACACCACCTTGCGGCCCTCGCGGGTGATGGCGCGGATCAGGGGCGGCAAATGGCGTTCGATCTGGTCCGTTCCCATGCGGACGATGACGCTCAGGCGTCCGGGGTCGTTGTCGGGGTTGAGGACGTCGACGAGGCGGATCAGGTCGTCCGGTTTCATGGTCGGCCCGACCTTGACGGCGACGGGATTGGCGACCCCGCGAAGGAAATCGACGTGGGCGCCATCCAACTGGCGGGTGCGGTCGCCGATCCACAGCAGATGGGCGGAGGTGTCGTACCAGTCACCGGTGGTGCTGTCGATCCGGGCCATGGCCTGTTCGTAGTTCAGCAGCAGGGCCTCGTGGGAGGTGAAGAAATCGGTCTCGCGGATCTGGGGCGCGGACTCCGACGTGAGCCCGCAGGCGGCCATGAAGGCGAGGGTCTCGTCGAGGCGGTTGGCGAGATCCCGGTAGCGTTCGCCGAGCGGGCTGTCGGCGACCCAGCCCAGGGTCCACTGATGCACCTTGTGGAGGTCGGCGTAACCGCCCTGGGAGAAGGCGCGGAGCAGGTTGAGGGTCGCGGCCGACTGGTTGTAGGCCTGGACCAGGCGCTCGGGGTCCGGTATGCGGGCCTCGGTCGTGAACTCCATGCCGTTGATGCTGTCGCCGCGATAGCTGGGCAGGGTCACGCCATCGCGGGTTTCGGTGTCATCCGATCGGGGCTTGGCGAACTGGCCCGCCATGCGCCCGAGCTTGATCACCGGGCAGGCGGCGCCGAAGGTCAGGACCACGGCCATCTGCAAAAGCACCCGGAAGGTGTCGCGGATGTTGTCGGGATGGAACTCGGCGAAGCTCTCGGCGCAGTCGCCGCCTTGAAGGACGAAGGCGCCGCCGTTCTCGGCCTCGGCCAGCAACGAGCGCAGGCGGCGGGCCTCGCCGGCGAACACCAGCGGCGGGAAACGGCCCAGCCGTTCCTCGACGTCCCGCAGCCCCTTGGGGTCGGGATATTCCGGCAAATGCTTGGCCGGCTTGCCGCGCCAGGTCTCCGGCGCCCATCGTTCGCTCATGCGAAACCCCTCAAGAGTCTTGATTCCCAGGTCGATAGAACCGTCGATATACGCCCGCCGAAAGGGTTTTTCCAGTAAAAGTGCGGAAAAAGGGCCGCCGGCGAGGCCCGGAAAGAGAGCCCGTCACCTTAATCCAGCGTTCCTCATATGATGTTTTGCGTAAGCGATGGCGGAAACGCCTGACGGCGGTGATGATTTCATCGGCTTAAGAATGATCCCTGCTTCGGTTCCGCGTGCCTAGGATGTGGACTCATAAACAGGCAACGGATCGGGACCGGTGGGCGAAAAACCGCTTGGGAGCACAAAGCAGACCCAATCCATGGCCTGGCCAAACTTCGCTTCATAGCCAGGAGCGGCCTTCAGATATCCGGCCTGAAATGTTGTAGAATCGGGAGTATTAAAAATAAAAACGGTCGGGAAAGAGAATTAAAATGATTATGTGCAATACTTTAACCATAATCATCACAATTATTTTTGATATATAATTATTAAATTACTTTACATCCGGCACAAAAATACCATATATTATTTTTCCAATATGATATTTTATTTTAAGAGGTTATATCGTATGACAAGCGGTCCAAAAGCCACATCAGCCGGGAATTTCGATGCCAAGTTTTGGGTTTTGGTTGCCGCCGCGGTAGCGATGATAATCCTTACGGGCATTTACGTGAGTTAAGCGCCGAGCCTGGAGGATTCTTCGCACCGGGCGATCACCGACGTACGTCAAGCGTGTTTCCTCGCATTGATCCGGAAATGTTTCGCACTTAGCGTCCAAACACACCGCTTGACTTGGAAATTTGCAATGCAAAATAGGGGAGTCCGTCTACGTAGCCGGCTACGCAAGGTGGACGGCCCGGACACGGTTTGGGTGGTTGCCCGCTTTGTTGGCATCTCTGATTTCGTCCCGCACGCCCATCTCGTTCAAGAGGGCACGACGGATCGACCGCTAACGGTGTCCATCCCGACTCTCTGCGACACTTCGGTCTATCGATTGATGAGTTGGTAGGCTCTCTACAAGCTGAATCCGCAGACGAGGAACGTGGAAGCGGGGTACCTGGAGTCGTTCGATGCCGTACGGGATCGGATCCATGCAACCGCCCGCAAGGTCTATTCGCGAGCCCGCAAGGGCGCCTATCTCCTGGCGGCGGCGGGAACTGATCTGATTGGCAATAGCTGGAAATTCAATAAAGCGGCGGCTCTTCGGAGCCGCCATTTATTCTTGTGCGTGGAATGTCTCCTAGCGGAATGTCTCCTATGGGACACGCGTTCATGTTGAAACCGGAATCCGCTCGCGCGCCCTGATCAATTCTGCCGGCAGCGAACTCGGCGTGATGCTCGGCATCCACAAGAAGGAATGAGCCATGAGTAGAATACGACGACCACGTGCAATTTCCATTCACTTCCTGACTCTTTTGGCGCTTCTGGCGGCTGCCCCAGGCATTGTGTTCGCCAAGGGCGGTTCCGTCGGGATTCCCGAGAATGCGCGTGCCAATAGCTATGGGAGCGGATGGGAGTGTAATCGAGGCCATCGAGAGGTCGACAAGGCTTGCGCTGCCATCAAGGTGCCTCCGAATGCCTACCTGAACTCCTCCGGCGAACGATGGGAATGCGACCGAGGGTATCGCAAGGTCGACGAGGCCTGCGTCGCCATCAAAGTGCCTGCGAACGGTTACTTGGGCGACGCTTCGTACGACTCTGGCTGGGAGTGCGATCGCGGGTATCGGGCGGTCGACGAGGCTTGCGTCCCCATCAAGGTGCCAGCGAACGGTTACTTGGCGGACGCTTCGTACGGATCCGGCTGGGAGTGTGATCGAGGCTATCGGGCGGTCGACGAGGCCTGCGTCGCCGTCAAGGTGCCGGCGAACGGATTTTTTGTCGACTATTCGTTGGGATCTGGCTGGAAGTGCGATCGAGGCTATCGAGCGGTCGCCGAGACCTGCGTCGCCGTCAAGGTGCCGACGCACGGATATCTTGCGGACACGTCCTCCGGACTT
>JAJFIG010000219.1 GCA_021775195.1 Rhodospirillales bacterium
GCACCAGCGGTTCCCAGCTCGACCCCCTGGCCCGTCAGGCCCTGTGGCAGGCGGGTCTCGACTACGACCACGGCACCGGCCATGGCGTCGGCAGCTACCTCGGCGTCCATGAGGGGCCGCAGCGCATCGCCAAGGTCCCCAACAAGGTGGCCCTGGAGCCCGGCATGGTGGTCTCCAACGAGCCCGGCTACTACAAGACCGGCGAATTCGGCATCCGCATCGAGAACCTGGTCACCGTGATCCCCTTGCCGGCCCCCATGGGAGCCGAGCGCCCCCTGCTCGGCTTCGAGACCCTGACCCTGGCTCCCATCGACCGCAACCTGATCGAGCCCGCCCTCCTCAACGCCGCCGAGGTCTGGTGGCTCGACCGCTACCACGACCAGGTGCGCGAAGACCTGACCCCCCTCGTCGACGCCGACACCGCCGCCTGGCTGACCCACGCCACCCGCCCCGTCAGCTAGAGCATCCCCCGTCCGCCGAAATGGGACACGGATGGACACCGATGAACACGGATAAACAAAAGACGTCGTCTTCCGGGATCCTTGCGTCGGGCGCGCGGATGACCGAAAGGAAGGTTTTTATCCGTGTTGATCTGTGTTCATCCGTGTTTTTGAATCACAGAGGCACAAAGACACAGAGGATGAAGAAGAAATTGCGGCGCTCTGCGCCGCGGGGGTCTTTCTCTGTGCCTCTGTGCCTCTGTGCCTCTGTGGTTTGCCTACTCCTGGCCGGAATTTCCGGCTAGTCCTCGTCCGGTCCCGGCCGTTCGCAGGGGATGGCGTCGTCGCCGAAGGAGAGCACGCAGTTGGTCTCCAGGATGGTGCGCAGCGCCGCCCGCCCCCGGTGCAGCAGCACCCGGGCGTTGGCGGTCGAGATGCCGAGTACGGTGGCGATTTCGGCGTGGGTCAGGCCGCCCATGTCGTGCAGCGCCACGACATCGTGCTGGGCCGGCGGTAAACGCCACAGGAAGCCGCCGATGCAGGCCGACATCTCGGCCTTGAGCAGGTCGTCCTCCGTATCCGCGTCCGAGGCCACCCCTTCGAGAACGGCGCTGTCGGTGGTCGTTGCCGGCGCCCGTTTGGCGGCGCGGAAATGGTCGCGCACCAGGTTGAGGGCAATGGCCGAAAGCCAGCTTCGCTCGCTCGCCTCGCCCCGGTAGCCGCCGGCCGAGCGCTGGGCCCGGATGAAGGCCTCCTGGGTCAGGTCGTCGGACAGCGCCTCGTCGCCGACGAGACGCAGCACGAAGCCCCGGACCGCCGAGCGGTGCAATTCCATGTCTGAAAGCGGAACGGCCATCATTTCATCCCCCACCGCCACGCAACCCGGCGCGGCTTTCCGGGAACGGCCCCCCCTTGAATCGTAGCACCGCCCCCGGCCGGGGGCAACGCGGTCCCGCGCCGCCCCCGGTGGAGGCCGTCACGGATGCCCGGGGCTTTCCTCCGTCAGGACGTCTTCTTTGACGGACGCTCCGGCGGCCGCCGAGTTGCTTGCTCGGACATGAACCCGTCGAATTCTTCTTGATCCTTGGCACGGCGGAGTCGCTCCAGGAATTCGGTGAACTCCCGCCGTTCTTCCTCCAGGCGCTGCAGGGTCGTCTCGCGATACTCGTCGAAGGCGACGTTTCCCGTAGAGCGGGGTTCGCCGTGGGGAACATTCCAGCCTTTGAGGGCATCACTTTTCCAGGACGCCAATTTTCCAATGCAACACATCATTTTTCCTCTCCATATTAGATACACCAGCAGGATCAGACCGAGAGGCCAGAACAGGATAAAACCCAGAACCATGAGGGCTATCCATATTGGCGTCGGCAGATCGTTCACACCTGTTACCGATTGCATGACTAGCTCCTTTGCCAATGGCCACGTTGTCTGGTTCGGTAGCCCGTACGTGAGCCAATTTCGCTCTTCACTGATTAGACGTATCGACACTGAAAAGCGTTACATGGGCGCGGGCTGAGCTTGCGGCGATTGGCGCCGTTCACGGGCTCGGTCGTAACAGACGCCCACCCGCCGGGAATCGTTCCAGAGTGCCCCTTGTAACGTTCCGCTGCCCCCTGTCGTCAAAGGGGCAGCGAAGGAGTCATCAACCCCTGGAACGAGGAAACGACCATGACACTCACAGCGAAGGAAAAAGAGTTGGCCGCGGTGGGCATTTCCATTGCCGCCGGCTGCAGGCCCTGCACCGACTATCACCTCAAGGCGGTGCGCAAGACCGGTGCCACCGACACCGAAATCCATCATGCCGTCACCACCGCCGCCGCCGTCCGCAAAGCCGCCGCCGGGAGCATGGAGGCGTACGGCCTCGCCCATCTCGGCCTGACGGCGGAGACTGCCGGCCCCGACGGCGACGGCGACGTCAACCGCGTCGGCGTACTGGTGTCCGTCGGCGCCGCCCTGGCCGTCAACTGCACCACCGCGCTCAAGGAACACCTGGCCGCCGCCGCAACTGTCGGCATCACCGCCGACGAGGTCGGCGCCATCGCCACCCTGGCCACCTTCATCAGGGAGCAGGCGGTGTCCCACGTCGACAAACTGGTGGCGTCCTACCACCCAGACCCGCGCCTGGCCCAACCCGAGCCGGTGGCCGCCGGCTGCGGCTGCGGCTGACCAACCCGCCGGTCGGCGCCCCGCCACCCGTCATTGTGAAAGAAGGAAAACCACAGAGGCACAGAGAACGAGCTACCCGGCGGCGCGCAGCGCCGCACTAATTCTTTCTTCTTCTCTGTGTCTCTGTGCCTCTGTGGTCAATCCTCTCGTCGTCGGAATCGCCGCCCAAGGCACCATCCAGCGACAAATAAATTTTAACCATATGGAAACTAACGAGAATTTATACTTCAGGGTCGGCAAAGTCGGTTTCGGCAGGGACCACGTCGCTCCTGGGACGGAATCGACTCCCGGCCCGCACAGGCAACAGGAACCAAGGCACGGGACGATGTTCTCATTCGGCAAATCCACCCAACGGAACTTCACCAAGGGCATGGTCACCGATCCGAAATGGGTCAGGTCGGCCAAGAAACGCTTTCATCGCTTCCTCCGCCTCGATCCCGAGGGCGAGGGGCTGACCCGGACCAGCGGCGTCTACGTGATCTGGCACGCCGGGGTCCGGCCGGCATGGATCTACGTCGGGCGCAGCGCCGACCTCGCCGCCGCCCTCCACCACCACGGCCACAACCGGGCGATAACCAAGCACGAGGTCCACGGCGGCCTTTACGTCACCTGGGCCCTGGTCCGCGAGGAATATCAGGACGGCGTCGTCAAGTACCTCACCGACAGTCTCAAGCCCCGGGTCGAGAACCCCGAATTCCGCCCCACCGACGTCATCCCCGTCCCCGTCACCATCCCCGGCGCCAACTAACCCGTCAGCCCGAAAACGTCTCGGTCATGAACGCCGAGGCCTTGAGGCCGCTGCCGGTGAGCACCGCGACCGTCACCTCGCCGTCCCCGATCTCGCCGCTCTCGCACAGGATTTCGAAGGCCGCGGCGGCGGTGGCGCTGGTCGGCTCGACGTAAAGCCCCGCCCCGACCAGCTTCTTCAGCGCCGCCAGGATCCCGTCCTCGCTGACGGCGACGGTGTTGCCGCCCGAGCGCCGCACCGCGTCCAGGACCTTGTCGAGGCGCACCGGGCGCTTGATCGCCGTGCCCTCGGCGATGGTCGGCGCGAAGGCCGGCTCCACGTCCTCCCCGGGCGCGGCCTGGAAGTGGGCGTGAACCGGGGCGCAGTTGGCCGGCTGGGCGCAGAACAGGCGCGGCAGGCGGTCGGTCTCCCCGGCCCGCATCAGTTCGCTGAAGGCAAGGTCGCAGCCCATCACGTTGGAGCCGGCGCCGGCCGGGATGATGATGTTGTCGGGCACCCGGAATCCCAGGTCCTCCCATAGCTCGTAGCCCAGGGTCTTGGTCCCCTGGAGGAAGAACGGATGCCAGTTGTGGCTGGCATAGAAGACCTCCTCGGACTGGCGGATGGCTTCCTCTTCGGAGGCTTCCCGCGGCCCCTCGATGAGCCGGACATCGGCCCCGAAGGCCCGGATCTGGGCGATCTTGGCGGCCTGGGTATAGGCGGGGGCCAGGACCCGGACCTCGACGCCGGCGGCGGCACCGTAGGCGGCGATGGCGGCGCCGCCGTTGCCCGAGCTGTCCTCGAGCACCGCCGCGACCCCCTGCTGGCGCAGGAACGACAGCATCACCGACGCCCCCCGGTCCTTGAAGCTGCCCGTCGGCGCCAGCCACTCGAGCTTGAAATGGCAGTCTCGCCCGGCCCACGTCCGCCCGATCAGCGGCGTGCGGCCCTCGCCCATGGTGACGGGATCATCGATCGCCACCGCCAGGGATTTCCGGTACCGCCACAGGCTCCGTTCACCGGTGTCGATATCCGCCCGGGTCATCCCCGGCAGGTCCGACATCCACAAGGGCCGCCCCTCGTCCGAGCGCCAGCGCACCTCGTCGATGGGGTAGGTGTGACCCGACACCGGGTCGAGAAGATGCGGTTCAGCGTGTTCGTCCGCCATGCCCTGCCTCAAGCCGTTTCGCCCCGCCACGATAGACCACATGGCCGCGCCGCAAAAGCGCCTCGATAGCCTCAGCCGGGACTCTCCGAACACGGTAGGTTATTCTCCCCTGTGCGCTCATTGCCTTGGGGGGGGAAACCATGATGAGGCGATTCCTGCTTGCCGCGGCGCTGATCCTGGTGCTGCCGATGGCGGCGGCGGCCGGGAAGGCCACCGAGACCGGCTGGACCAAGGTCACCATGCCGGCCAACGACGGCTTCGTGCTGTCGTTCAAAATTCCGCCCGGCTGGGCGCACAAGTTCCACGGCTCGTACCGCAGGGGAGTCCGCAAGAATGACGCGCCAATTCAGGTGCTCAGCATGTCCATCCACCACCCTGACCGTGAGCACTCCATTTCATTGTATATGTATGCCTACCCCAGCACTCTCAGCCTCGAGGACTTGGTCGAAGGCACGTTTTCCCGGGAGAGATGGGCGAAGATAACGCTGCAAACGGGGTTCGACCAAAGCTTTGGCCGGCGCTCGTTCTCTCGTACGGTTTCGTACAGCAAAAAGTCGACCGACCCCTTCAGTCGGGATGCCATGACGATATTTCACGATCGTGTCGCGATTACAGCGAATTACAAAGCGGATTCGGGCTATTTCGAGAAACTTGCCGGACCCTTCGACAGGATCATCAGGAGCGTCGCGGTAACCCCCGTCGCCGATCTCGATGCCGGCACGGTCCGGCGGCATTACGTCAGCCCGAAGGTCCTGGTCACCCCGGGCAAGTACTGGCTCGACGCCGGCTTTTCGCTCGTCATGCCGCCGGGTTGGGAGTCCGAGGAGGTCGAGATCGCCGCGGCGTCGAAGAAAGGCGCCAGGGGCGGCCGCATGGTCGTCGACTTCTTTGCGCCGAGCTCCCCCGATGACCCCGCCTTCACCGTCGTGCTCGACGGCATCTTGTACAGCGAGCGCCTGAGCGCCGCCCAGTTCCTGGCGACGCGCGAACCGATTCTGGCGCTCATCGCAACCGGCCTGCGGGAAACGGAGACCGAACCGGGTGTCGCGTTGCCCGGCGACGATTTCTGGCCCGGCTGGACCATCATGCAGGACGGCTTCTGCCTGTATAAGAGCCGGACCCGGCGCTTCACGCGCTCGGGCAAGATCGAGGTCAAGACCTATACCGGCACCGACGCCGTCACCGGCGTCGACCTGAAACTCCGCACCCATACCGCCGGCGGCGTGACCCTGGCTTGCAATCTGATCTTCCGGGCACCGCCGGAGGACTTCGATCGCCTGGCGCCGGAAGTCGGGGCCATGATCCGCTCCGTCAAGGTCGAAAGCGGCGGACTGATCATGCTCAAGTGAGCGCGATCAATAAGCGTGGGCGATGCCGGTGTCGTACATGGCGACGATGTTGGCCGGCGGCACTTCCGCCTGGATGGCGTGGACGGCGTTGAGCACGTAGCCGCCGCTGCGGCCGAAAATATCGATGATCCGGCCAGTTTCCGCCCGCACCTCGTCCGCCGTCCCGACGTGCAGGAAGTGGATATCCTGGGTGCCCTGGGTCTGGCGCCAGGTGACGCCGAATTCGTCCATGATGGTGTGGGCGTCGATGACGCGGCTGTGGCCATTCGCATACTTGCCAGACTGGATGCCGCGGGTATCGACGTCGAAGCGCCGCAGCACGGCCTCGTCGGGATAGACCTGGGTCTTCAACTGCTGCAGGGTCTCGGCCTTGTGTTCCAGGTTCAGGTGCCGGGTCAGGTTCTGGTAGGCCTCGCCGACGATGGCCGTCGGCCCGGCGCTGCCGAAATCGATGGGAACCCGGTCGGCTTCCTCGTGGTTGAGCGCCGCCAGCACCCGTTCGCGGTGTGTCCAGGCCATGGTTCCCTCCCTCCCGGATTCCCATTACGGAATTACCGGCAAACCGTCCCCCTGGTTCAGCCGATCGTCTCCGGGAAACCGCCAAATCCAAGGTGATCTTAGCCACTTCTCCCCATCATTGGTATGGTTTCTCCCCCCTACGCTGCTTCCGCCGCCCCCTCCACGATGCCGACGATGTCGTCCATGATCGCCGTCAGCTCGAAGTCCTTGGGCGTGTAGACCCGGGCCACCCCGGCCTTCGTGAGCGCCTCGGCGTCGTCGGGGGGGATGATGCCGCCGACCACCACCGGAATGTCGCCCAGTCCCGCGTCCCGCATCCCCGCCAGCACGTCGCCGACCAGGCTGACGTGGGAGCCCGAGAGAATTGACAGCCCGACCACGTGCACCCCTTCCTCCAGGGCCGCGGCGGTGATCTCGGCCGGGGTCAGGCGGATGCCCTCGTAGACCACCTCGATACCGGCATCCCGGGCCCGCACCGCGATCTGCTCGGCGCCGTTGGAATGGCCGTCAAGGCCGGGCTTGCCGATCAGCATCCTCGGCCGCCGCCCGAGCGCCTCGGACAGCCGCTCGACCCGGTCCCGCACCGCCGCCAGGTTTTCCGCCGCCGCCCCCGCCGTCGCTCCGCCGACGCCGGTGGGCGCCCGGTATTCGCCGTGGACCCGGCGCAGGACCTCGGCCCATTCCCCCGTCGTCACCCCGGCGTGGGCGCAGGCGATGGAGGGCTCCATGATGTTGCGGTCTTCCGCCGCCGCCGCCGTGAGCTCCGCCAGCGCCGCCTCGGCGGCGGCGCCGTCGCGCCCCGCCCGCCAGGCCTTCAGACCCTCGATCTGTTCCGCCTCGGCACCCGCATCGACGGTGACGAAGCTGCCGTCGGTGACGGTCAGGGGCGAGTCCTCGGCCTCGGTGAAGCAGTTGACCCCGACCACCTTGCGCGCTCCCGATTCGACGGCGGCCAGGCGCCGGGCGTTGGAGTCCACCAGGTGGCGTTTCATGTAGCCGGCCTCGACGGCGGCGACGGCGCCGCCCATCTCGTCGATCCGCGCCAGTTCGTCCCGGGTCTGGTACTTGAGCTCCTCGACCTTCTCGGCGATCACCCGCGAGCCGTCGAAGATGTCGCCGTGCTCCAGCAGGTCGGTCTCGTAGGCGACGATCTGCTGCAGCCGCAGCGACCACTGCTGGTCCCAGGGCCGGGGCAGGCCCAGGGCCTCGTTCCACGCCGGCAGCTGCACCGCCCGGGCGCGGGCATCCTTTGACAGCACCACCGCCAGCATCTCGAGCAGGATCCGATAGACGTTGTTCTCCGGCTGCTGTTCGGTAAGACCCAGCGAGTTGACCTGGACCCCGTAGCGGAAGCGCCGCAGCTTGGCGTCCTCGACGCCGTAGCGCTCGGCGGTGATCTCGTCCCAGAGGTCGGTGAAGGCCCGCATCTTGGAAAGCTCGGTGATGAAACGGATACCGGCGTTGACGAAAAAGCTGATGCGCCCGACGACCCGGGCGAAGTCGGCGTCCGGGACCTGGCCCGTGGCCTTCACCGCGTCGAGCACCGCCATCGCCATGGCCAGGGCGAAAGCCAGTTCCTGGACCGGCGTCGCCCCGGCTTCCTGCAGGTGATACGAGCACACGTTCACCGGGTTCCACTTCGGCACCTCGCGGTAGGTGAAGGCGATCACGTCGGCGGTCAGCTTCATCGACGGCTTGGGCGGGAAGATGTAGGTGCCCCGGGACAGGTACTCCTTGATGATGTCGTTCTGCACCGTGCCTGAAAGGTCGGCCCTGGCCACCCCCTGGCGCTCGGCGGCGGCGATGTAAAGCGCCAGCAGCCACGCCGCCGGGGCGTTGATGGTCATCGACGTGTTCATGCGCTCCAGCGGGATGCCCTCGAACAGGGTCTCCATGTCCCCCAGGTGGCACACCGGCACGCCCACCTTGCCGACCTCGCCCCGGGCCAGCGCATGGTCCGAGTCGTAGCCGGTCTGGGTCGGCAGGTCGAAGGCGATGGAGAGCCCCGTCTGCCCGCGCCCCAGGTTGGTGCGGTAAAGGGCGTTGGACTCCCGGGCCGACGTGTGGCCGGAATAGGTGCGGAACAGCCAGGGTTTATCCTGTTTCCCGCCGCCATCCTTTGCTGCGTCTGCGAATTTATCGCTCATGAGCGTTCCCCGCCGATTCCGGCACTTTCTCCTAACAGGCTAAATTCACACAACAATGTTTCAATCTACCCTGAGAATTTGAACGAATTTACCAAATTGTGCATTGCGAAGAAAGCGACAAAAGGATAAGAAAATGGAAAAGGTGTCGTGGGAGGGGACCCACCGATGGACACCGGGGCCGTGGGCATTACACCGTCTGAGACCGGGCCCGGCAAGGAGTTAGGAGCGGACCATGACTGACACGGCGGAAGTGATCGATCTCCATCCCGAGCTGCCCAAGAAGGACCTTTACGAGGTCGGCG
>JAJFIG010000220.1 GCA_021775195.1 Rhodospirillales bacterium
GGGTGGGACAGCCTTACCTGCCGGGCCTGCCATAAGAACCCGCGCGGGGCCGGCAAGTCGGCGAAAAAGGCGCACAAGAAGATGGAGACCGAAGGCGCCACCTGCATCGACTGCCACCAGAACCTGGTGCACAGGGACGCCCCTGAAACCGACCTCAACGCCAGCCTCCAACAGGGGATGATGGTTCTCAAGTCCGAGCAGGCGCGCAAGAGGATCGAAACCCTGGCCGCCGCCTGCCTGAAATGCCATGACGCCAAGGGCGAGGCGGCGTCGGAGGAAATCCCCAAGCTGGCGTGCCAGAAGGAAGCCTACGTGGTCAAGCAGTTGAAGGCGTTCAAGGCCGGGGCCGGGAAGGCGGCCGGCAAGGCGCCCGAGGACAAGCGCCATCACGACGTCATGTCGGCCCAGGCCAAGGACATGAGCGGCGCCGACATGCAAAGCCTGGCACTGCATTTCGCAAGCCTCAGTTGCCGTTAACGGCCGGAACGTTAGCGGGGGCGGGCGTCGCCCCGTGACTCCGGAACACCAACGCGCTCTAATGGCGGCGAAGGGGGGGTGCCCTTGCGCCGGACCGGACCAATCCTCGTATTGCTGGCTATGTTGGCGTCACCAGGGGTGGCGGCGGACGTGGCCGTCGACCTGGAACTGGTCTTCGCCGTCGACATCTCGGGCAGCATCGACCTGGAAGAAGCCGAGCTGCAGCGCGCCGGTTACGTCCAGGCGCTGCTCGATCCCCGGGTGCTGCGCACCATCCAGGCGGGCCGGGTCGGGCGCATCGCCGTCAGCTACATGGAATGGGCGGGCGCCCATCAGGCGGTGGTCGCGGACTGGGGGCTGATCGAGGACGCCGCCAGCGCCCAGGCCTTCGCCGCCAGGGTCGCCAAGGCGCCGCTGGCGACCGAGATGTGGACGTCGATCAGCGGCGCCGTCACCTTCGCCCTGCCGCTCTTCGAGGGCAACGGTTTCGCCGGTCTGCGCCGGGTCATCGACATCTCCGGCGACGGCCCCAACAACGCCGGCGAATTCGTCATCAAAGCGCGGGACCGGGCGTTGGCCGCCGGGGTGACCATCAACGGCCTGCCGATCATGAACGGCCGGCCCAGCCCCTACGGCTGGCCGGCCTACGAGGACCTGGACCTCTACTACGTCACCTGCGTCATCGGCGGGCCGGGCGCCTTCATCGTCGTCGCCGACACCTTCCAGGACTTCGCCCGCGCCATCCGCCGCAAGATGATCCTGGAAATCGCCGGGGGTATGCCGGCGGCTCAATGGCGCCTGGTGCCGGCCGCCCTGCGCGAACTCCCGGCCTGCGACATCGGCGAAAAACGCCGGGATTTGTTTCTGGAGGACGATTACTAGGGCGGTTGACGAAAGGGGAATAAACCACCGAGGGCACAGAGGCACGGAGATAGACTCCCGCGGCGCAGAGCGCCGCATTTTCTTTTTCTCCTCTGTGTCTCTGTGCCTCTGTGGTTCAAAAATTCCGAATGAGCCCGTCCCCAGTGGCCGGCACTGGCAACCCAGCGAAAAAAGTATACTGTCCCCGATCAACGGATGACCCGATGAGCGACTCGACACCAGAAAACACCAAGGGAAGCCAAGCCAAAGCCGGCGCCGGTGCCGCGTGGACGTTCGGCACGCCGGCGCTGATGGTGTTTCTGTGGAGCACCGGTTTCGTCGGCGCCAAGTGGGGGCTGCCCCATGCCGAGCCCTTCACCTTCGTCGCCATCCGGTTTGCCATCGCGGCGGCGATCCTGACCGTCTACGCCCTTGCCGTCGGCGCGCCATGGCCCGCATCCCGGGCGGAGCTGGGCCATACGATCGTCGTCGGGATACTTTTGCACGGGGTCTACTTGACCATGGTCTTCGTCGCCATATGGCAGGGCGCGCCGGCCTGGACCGCGTCTCTGTTGACCGGCATCCATCCGCCCCTCACCGCACTGCTCGCCGGACCCTATTTGAAGGAGCGGGTCACGGGTCGCCAGTGGGCAGGGTTTCTGATGGGCCTTGGCGGCGTCTTCCTGGTGGTCTGGCGGGGCGAGCAGGCCCTGGTCATGCCGGCGTCGAGCCTGGCTGTCCTGGCCTTCGGCCTGCTGGCGTTATCGACGGGGACGCTGTACCAGAAACGCCACGGCGGCAGCCAGGACCTGCGGACCGGCCAGGCGGTCCAGCAGATGGCGGCCTTCGCCGTGGTCCTGCCCTGCGCGCTCCTGTTCGAAACCGGCGACGTGCAGTGGACGGGGGACTTCATCCTCGCCCTGGCCTGGCTCACCGGGCCCTTGTCCATCGGCATGTTCAGCCTGCTTTACGTGATGATCCGGCGGGGCGCCGCGACCCGGGTCGTCGGGCTCTATTTCCTGGTGCCGCCCGTGGTCGCCGTCGAAACCTATTTCGTGTTCGGCGAAAGGATGAGTGGGCAGCAGTTCGTCGGCATGGCCCTGGCCGCCGCCGGCGTCGCCCTGGTCACCTGGACGCGGCGATGACGCGGGCCCGCGAGCAACACAACGATCCCCCGGGTGGGGGCACACAGAATGGGCGGCCCGGTGCAACGGGGTCTGTTCCATGAGGACGACTGTCGGGCTGGATGGTGAAAAGGAATAAACCACCGAGGACACAGAGATCACAGAGATAAGGGAAGCCGGCGCTTCGCGCCGTAATTTTCTCTTCGCAATTCTTCCTCTGTGTGCTCTGTGGTGAAAATTCACGTTTCGCCCAGAAAAGCGGGGCGTGGTGGCGCCGAGGGGCCTACCAGTAGTGCATGGCGTCGCGGTAGATGGCGGCGAGGTCGTCGGTGGTGACGGGCAGGGGGGCCTGGGCAAGGGGGCGCTGCTGGCAGAAGGCGCTCTCGGCCATGGCCGGGGCCTGGGACTCTTCGAAGCCCAAGGCGCCCAAGCCGTTGGCGATGCCGGCGGCGCGCATCATCTCGATCAGGCGCCCGGCGAGGACGGCGCCGGCGTCGTTGGCGCCGCTGCCGTCGACATCGGCGCCGAGCGCCCGGGCGGCCTCGAGATGGCGTTCGGGGGCCACCGGGGCGGTGAAGCGGAAGGCCGCCGGCGCATTGATGACCACGGCGACGCCGTGGGGGACCATGGGGTCGGCCTTCTCGTAGCCCGGGGCGACGTAAGTGTGGTTCAGGGTCGACACCGGATAGGACATGGCGTGGGGGATGTGGACCCCGGCGCTGCCGAAGGCGAGGCCGGCCAGCGTCGCCGCGAACATGAGCTGGTGGCGGGCCTCGATGTCGTCGTCGAGGACGGCGGGGAGCAGATAGCGCCCGCCGATGCGGATGGCGGCGAGGCTACCGATGTCGCTGTAGGGCGTTGCCCCCTGGTAGGGGGGGCGCTGGGACGGGTGGCCGGGGCGCTCGCGGGACGTGAACGGCCGGGCGGTGTAGGACTCGATGGCGTGGGTGAGGACGTCGAAGCCGGTGGAGGCCACGACCCCGGCGGGCAGGGTGTGGGTGGTGGTGGGATCGACCACCGCCATGGTCGGCTTGAGAAGGTTGGAGGCAATGCCGGTCTTCACTCCCGCCTGGGTGATGTCGAAGACGATGATGCCGGTGGTCTCGGCGCCTGTGCCGCAGGTGGTGGAGCAGGCGATGTGGGGCTTGACCGGCCCGGGAACGGGCTTGCCGGCGCCGATGGGGGCGTTGACGTAGTCCATGACCCCGGCGGGGTGGGTGGCGAAGAGGTTGGCGGCCTTGGCGGTGTCCATGACCGTGCCGCCGCCCAGCGAGACGTAGCCGTCGACCTTGGCGTCGAGGGCGAACTTGGTCGCCTCCTCGAAGGAGGTGTCGGTGGGTTCGACGTGGCAGCCGTCGAAAAAGGCGACCTCGAGGCCGGCCCGGTCGAGAGAGTCCCTGAGGATCGCCGCCGATGGGGTGGCGGCGACGTTGGCGTCGGTGAACAGTGCGACGCGCTTCATGCCGAGCCCGGCGGCGTCACCGCCGACTTCGGCGAGGGCGCCGGCGCCGAACTTCATCGACGCGGCGGCGACGGTGTAGACGGTGTCACCGCCGTCGACGGGGCTGAAATAGGTCCTGGGGTCCGGGGATTGCATGGCTGTCGCCCTCCTCTTTCCGGCTCCTCCCGAGTGTAGCGGCGCCCCGCGCCGACACAAGACGGCGATCAGGCAAAAAAAAGGCCCGCGCGAGGCGGGCCTTCCATAGTCGATTATTTTTTTTCGTCAGTCGGAGACTTGAAGGTTCTCCGCGGACGACTTGCCGTTCTGCCCCGGCTGGAGCTCGTATTCGACAGTCTGGCCTTCCTGAAGGCTCGACAGTCCGGCGCGCTCAACGGCGGAGATGTGGACGAATGCATCCTTGGATCCGTCCTCGGGGGCGATAAAGCCATAGCCCTTGACGGGGTTGAACCACTTCACGGTTCCTTTTGTCATAGTGAGATCCTAATCAATCAGTTGTCAGCCGCCCGGGCACACTGCGCGGGCGGGTCTCAGATCGCCGAAATCCAGGGGTATCATAGCTCGGTCGCTGGACGAAGCGGTATACGCGGGGCCTTCGAAGACTGATGGCGCCTATATAGGGAAAGCAGGGCCAAAATGCAAGTGAACGTCAATCCTGGCCGTCGTTTCCGGGCTCCCTGGCTGGGGGAGCCGGGGGGGTATCGGCCCCGGATTTGGCGGCCGGAGGAGTGTCCCGTCCGGCGATGGCGCCGGCGAGGCGGTCGATATCGCGCAGATGAACGTCGCGCTGGGGGAAGGGGATCTCGATGCCTTCGACGGCCAGCGCCTTGTAGATGGCGACGCGCAGATCGCTGGAGACGCGGAATATCCGCTCGACGTTGGCGATGAAGCCGCGGGCTTCGAAGTCCAGCGAGCTGTCGCCGAAACCCTCGAAAAGGACGAAGGGCTCGGGGCGGTCCATGACCTGGGGATCCGCCTTGAGGCAGTCCAGGAGGACCGCCATCACCTGATCGACGTCGCTGCCGTAGGCGACGCCGACGGGCACCTCGAGGCGGGCGTGCCTGTTCTTGTGGGTCCAGTTGATGACCGAGCTGGAGAGCAGCTCGCTGTTGGGAACGATCACCGAGGCGCGCTGGAAGGTCTCGATCTCGGTGGCGCGGACGTTGATCTTCTTGACGAAGCCCTCGTGGCCGGCGGCAACGATCCAGTCGCCGACCTTGATCGGCCGCTCGACGAGAAGGATGAGGCCGGAGACAAAGTTGTTGACGATGTTCTGGAGGCCGAAGCCGATGCCGACGGAAAGGGCGCCGGCGATGATGGCGAGGTTGGAGAGGTCGAGGCCGAGGGTGGCGGAGGCGAGGACGATGGCCAGGGCGACGCCGACATAGCCGATGCCGGCGGAGATGGAATGCTGGACGCCCGGATCGAGCCACATGCGGGGCAGGATGCGCTCGGTCAGCGCCCGCTGGACCAGGCGGCTGATGACGATGGTGGCGGTGAAGGCGACGACGGCCCAGAACAGATCGATGATGGAGATGGAGACGCTGCCGATGGTCACCCCGTCGGCGACCCGGTTGACCCAGACCCAGATGTCCTGGCGCGGAACCCCCCAGATGGGGAGCACGAAAACGATGGCGAGGACGAAGAACAGGAGGTCGAGAACGGCGCGGAGCCAGAAGGTGAGGAGCTGCAGGGTGGCGTCCTTGAGGTTCAGGTAGCCCTGAACCAGGGGATGGACCATGCAGGCGCCGGCGAGTTCGCGGAAGAGGCCGCGGAGCAGGTACAGAATGCCGGCGACGACGGCGGTACCGAGCAACCGCTTGATAAGGAAGGACCCGAGTTCCGCGTAGCCGGCGAAGGAGGCGAGGATGGTGGCGATGGCGATGAGGGCGACGACGGCGCGGAAGACATTCCACACCGGCCCCGGCCGGCGCAATTGCGGCCCTTCCGGTGATCCAGGCTCCCCGGGCGGGGGGTCGGTGGATTCGAGGACCCAGTAGCGGGCGCGCATGAGAGCGAGGACGAAGGAAGCCTCCACGGTATCGGTAACGAAGTTGTAGAGGGATGTCAGTTCCTCGGACACGGGCAGGCCGGTGGTGGAACGGATCAGGAAGACGTCGACGGCGAATACCGCCGCCAATCCGACGATCAGCCGGCAAAGGGCGCGGGCGTTGGCGGGCGGGATCGCCTCCAGCCGCCAGTTGGGATGCTTCGGCGCCAGGGTGGCGCGAGCCAAGGCCCAGGCAAGGACGAAGATAATGGCGCCGACGCAGAAGCTGGCGACGAGTTCCTTGAAGAAGCCGGTCATCAGGATGTCCGGTTCCTGCGTCCGGTAGAAGAGGGCGCCGAGGATGAGGGCCGGGATGACTCCCCGGCTCAGGGCCACGGTAACGGCGGCGATAAGGCGCCGGGCATACGAGGGGTCGGTCAGGGCCGGGTCGCGGCCGAGCCGGGGCAGGACGAAGCGGCGGACAGCCCAGCCGATCAGGAGGGCGAGGAGTACGAACAGGACCAGCCGGTAGGGAACGGCCCGCTGGCGCTGTTCGGGCTTGAGGGCACGCCAGGCTTCCATGGGGGAGCGGGCGATGGCCCCGACATGGTCCAGGAACTGGGCGGCGCCGATGGCGATGGTCGATGGCGCCAGGGGAAACGGGTAGGGGCGCAGAAGCGCGTCGATGGTGTGGCGGCGGGCATAGGCGGAAAGCGCGGAATCGAACTCGCCGGCGCGGGTGATAGCGAGTCCGGCCTGCTTGATGGGGTTTTCCAGGCCGGCGATGCGCTCGCTGATCCGGGCCCGTTGTTCGGCGATCTCCGCCGGCTCCGCCGGCTCATCTTCGTCCGGGGCCGGACCAAGGGTCTCCATCTGTTGGCGAAGGGGCTTGAGCTCGGCTTCGGCCTCGGCCGTCATCTGCTCGGCCGCACCGCGGATGCTGGCCAGGCGCTCGCGCAGGACCCGAACGTCCTCCGGACTGAGGTCGGGCAGCTTGGTGGCCTCGGCCATGGCCTCGAGGCTCTGGTGCCATTCCGCGGGCAGCGTCTCGTAAGGCGGGCCTTCCTCGGCCTGGGCGGGCAGCGCGAGGCAAAGCAAAACGAGAATGCGGAAAAGGAGGAAAATTCTGGTCACGCCGAATCCCGCCCGATGGCTGAACGAGGGGCAAATCTATCAGCTAGTCGGACGAAAGACCACGGCCCCGGACGATGCCGAGGCCCGCGATTTGACCATGGTCAATGCCGTATCAGGGAATTCGGTGCAGTGTGGAGTCATCATCCGATCAAATCCCGATCAGAAACCATTACCCCGACTCCCCTACCCCAACGATCAACCACCTGAGAAGCGGAGGAACGCCATGCAAAAAGGCGCGCGATTAGGATTGGTAATGGCGGCGGTTCTGTTCCCGATTGCCCTGTTTGCGGGAGCGGCCGAGGCCACATCCTGCCAGGAGTGTCACGAAACCGTCACCAAGGGCGTGGTCATCGACTGGCTGCAGAGCCGCCACGCCAAGGTCGACGTGACCTGCGATACCTGCCACGGGGGCGATCACACGTCGGCCGGCGACGTCGCCAAGGCGACCATGCCGACCCCCGACACCTGCGCCCAGTGCCACGAGCAGCAGACCACCCAGTACAAGAAGGGCAAGCATGCCCTGGCCTGGGCCGCCTTGAACGCGATGCCGACCACTCACGCCATGCCCAAGGTGCTGTCGGACGGCCTCAAGGGCTGCGGCGGCTGCCACAAGGTGGGGCTGATGACGCCCGAGCAGATCAAGACGGTGCGCGGCCAGGCCGGGGGCTCGGGGACGGCGGCCTGCGATTCGTGCCATACCCGGCATACGTTCTCGAAGGCCGAGGCGCGTGAGCCCGAGGCCTGCCGGACCTGCCACATGGGCTTCGATCACCCGCAGTGGGAGATGTACTCGGGATCCAAGCACGGGGTGCGCCATACCCTGAAGCGGGCCGGCATCCTGCCGGCCAGCGCCGCGGCGCCGACGTGCCAGACGTGCCACATGCAGGACGGCGACCACGAGGTGCGGACGCCGTGGGGCTTCCTCGCGGTGCGCCTGCCGCTGCCCGACGACCCGCAGTGGAAGGCCGACCAGATCACCATCCTGCAGGCGCTGGGCGTCCTCGATCCCGCCGGCAAGCCGACGGCGCGGCTCGACGTGGTCAAGGCGGCGCAGGTGGCGCGGCTCGATCAGGCCTCCTTCGACGCCGAGCGGGCGAAGCTGGTCAAGGCCTGCACCGGCTGCCATTCGAAGAGGTTCGCGGATGCGCAGATGGCGGCCGGCGACGAGACCATCCGCAACGTCGACCACCTGCTGGCCGAGGCCATTCGCGAGATCACGGGTCTCTATACCGAGGGCGTGCTGAAGAAGCCGGACAGCTACGCTTACGCCTTCCCCGACCTGCTGACCTTCCATGATTCGCCGACGCCGATCGAGAATCGCCTGTTCGTCATGCACCTGAAACACCGGATGCGGGCGTTCCAGGGGGCGTTCCACGCCAATCCGGATTACGCGCTGTGGTACGGGT
>JAJFIG010000023.1 GCA_021775195.1 Rhodospirillales bacterium
GGGCGGTGGCGGACAGCGCCGCCAACGCGGCGGGTGGTGCCGGCGACTCGTTTGCCGGCCGCGGCACGCCCTCCAGGTAGGGCGGCCTATGCCGGGTAAAGGCCGGCTCTCCGCCCTGCCGCCCAACCAAGCGTCCGCCAAGCCAGCGCCGGAGCACGGGATCGGCGGCGAGCTGGCGGGCCTTGCGGGTCACGGTGTCGAGCACGATTTCACTTGTGGAAAGCAGGTGGAGGTTGGTGGGGTTAGCCGCTATAGATGCTGGCGACTCGCGGTGCAACGGCAGACAGGACGAGATGGTGTCCGAGACGGCGACTAAAGACGATATCCGGCGGTTCTGGACATCCCTCTACGAATCCCTCTACGAGGACGTGGACCGCGACCTGACCCGTGAGCAGCTCTTCAGGAGCCTCGAGGACCTGGAGGACATGTTCCGATTTCGCGGCCACATGGCGGCGGTCGAAATGCCCCTGGCGGAGCTTGCCGGCAAGCGGGTGTTGGAGATAGGACCCGGTGCCGGCGGCCATTCCGCCCTGTTCGCCCGGCACGGCGCCGTCATGACGGCGGTCGATATTTCCTTTGACCGGGCTCGGGCGACCGACGCCAAGTTCAGGCTCATGGATGACGCGGCACGGGGCTGCCAGGCACTGCAGGGGGACACCGAGAATCTGCCATTCGCCGACGGCAGCTTCGACATCGTCTATTCAAACGGCGTGCTCCACCACACGTTGGACACCCAGCGGGCCCTCGACGAGGCCTTCCGGATACTGAAACCCGGTGGCCGGGCGGTGATCATGCTTTACTGCAAAAGCTCCTGGCAGTACTGGTTCAACATCTTCCTTTGCGTAGGCATCCTGCAAGGGCGGATCTTCCGCGATGGCCCCAACTGGGTGGGCAGGGCCACCGAGTGGGGTGGCAAGAAGGCGCAGACGGTGGCAAACCCCATAACGCGGTGCTACTCGGCCAGCGGTATCAAGACGCTGTTCCATCGGTTCCGCGATGTAACCCTGCGCAAGCGGGAGTTCTACTTCTACCTGATCCCCAAGCTGGGCCGGCTCTATCGGCGCTACCAGATTCGCCGCTACGGCACCCATCCGGGCGGTATCCTGGTCTACGGCGAACCCTGGCCGATCCAGTCGCCGCTGGAGCTGAAGCTGGGCGAGATCATGGGATTTGCCTGGTTCATCTCGGCCCGAAAACCGGGCTAGCAGGCGGTTAATCCTCCCATCTCCCCTGCGGAAAGACTCCGGGTTCGGGCACGCGGTTGTGGTCCAGGCCCTCGATGGCGGCTCGGCCCATGGCGAGCATGGCCTCGACGGCGTGGCCGCCGATATGGGGCGTGGCGAGGAAATTGGGCAGGGCCATGAGCTCCGGGTCGTCGGGGGGCTCGGCAGCGAAGACGTCGAAGGCGGCCGCGGCTAAACGCCCATTCTTGAGCATGTCCTTGAGCGCCGTCTCGTCGACCAGGTTGCCGCGGGCAGTGTTGATAAGGACGGCGTCGGGCCGCATCAGGGCTAGGCGCTCGCGGCTCAGGATGTTGATGGTAGAGCGATCCAGGGGTAGGTGAAGGGTGACGACGTCGGCCTTGCCAAGCAAGCCTTCCAGGTCCATGGGCTCGATATCGTGGGCGGCGTAGAAGTCGGGGAAGTCGAGGATGTCGTGGGCGAGGACACGGCAGCCGAAGGCGCGCAGCAGGACCGCCAAGTCCTTGCCGACGTGGCCGCAGCCGACGATGCTGACCGTGCGTTCGGACAGCAGGCGGCCGACGTGCTGGTGCCAGGCGCCGGCACGGACTTCGGCGTTGGCTGCGGGAACGTGGCGGAGGACGGCGATGGCGAAGGAAATCACCAGTTCGGAAACCGAGCGCCGGTTGACGCCACCGGTCCACCCCAGGCTCACGCCGTGCCGGATCATGGCGTTGAGGTCGATGGTGTCGAAGCCGACCCCATACTTGGCTACGACCTTCAGTTCGGGCAGGGCCATAAATACCGAATCGTCGAGCCACTCGAGGGCGCTGATAATCTTCTCGTGGCCCTTGAGGAATGCGATCAGGTCGGCTCCCTCCAGCCGCGCCCCGGCGTCGTTAAACGTGACGTCGGGATAGCGGGACAAGAGCTCCTCCCGCAGCACCGGATTGTGCGAGAACGAGCGCGAGGCGACGGCGACGCGGGTCATGTCGGGGCCGCCGTCGTTCGCGACACCAGGGTCCGTAGCATGTCCGGCAAAGCCTCCAGGTTGTCGATCAGGCCATCGGCGCCCAGGGTGTCTACTGGACTGTGGGAATAGCCGTAGGTAACGGCGATGGCTGTAACGCCGGCATTACGGGCCGCCACAATGTCGGTTTCGCTGTCGCCGACCATCACTGCCGAGGCAGCGACCGCGCCCATGCCCTCGAGAGTGAGCGTCACGTGGCGGCCGTCGGGCTTGCGGTGGGGCACGGTGTCGCCACAGGTGACGGCGGTAAAATATCGATCGAGACCAAGTGCTCTCAGGACCGGAAGCGTTGTGACCCCGGGCTTGTTTGTACAGATGCCCATCACGACACCGTCGGCAAGAAAGCGGTCGAGGACGCTGATCGCACCGGGGTAGATCACAGTGTGCTCGGCCGGCCGGTCACTGTAGGTGGCGAGGTAGCGTGCCAGAACCTCGGCAACCCTGTCGCAGTCACTGTGGTCGCCAGTGGCCCGTAACGCCTTCTCGATTGTGACTGTAGCTCCCTCCCCGACCATCGCCCGGACCTCGTTGAGAGTCAGGGCGCGTAGGCCGTCCTCGACGAGCACCCGGTTGAGGGCGGCGTGGACGTCCGGCAGGCTGTCGATCAGGGTCCCGTCGAGATCGAAGACGATGGCGGAGGGGAACATCATGACCGGTGATCAGCGGACTGGGCGGCCAACCGGGCCAGGCGGTGCCAGACAATTCGCTTCTGGCCGTACCGGTAATGCCAGAAAGGCGGTCGGCGCGAATAATACCACTGGTTCCACGGGCAGACGCCGTCGTAGAGGACGCCATCGTCTGCGGACCAGGGATAGTCCTTGAACCGCACTTCGGTGCCGTCGCGGAGGCGCTTGTAAAGACGGTTGCAGCAGTAAAAATGCGTCGAGGCTTCCGGGCAGCGGCGTAGGGCGTCGAAATACTGCGCAATTACCGGCGGGTCCATCTCCTGCATTGAGACGACATTGATGGCGAGCCCTATCGGTGCCAGGGCCAGGAGCTGGGCGTCGTCCGCTTTCACAGCGATCAGGCGCACGTCGGGATCGCCAAGAACCCGGCGCATCTCCTCTGTAGTCGAGACCAGCGTTGGTTCGATGCCGGGTAGAATCTTGCGGATCGAGACCAGGTCGAGCAGAAGCGACTTGACCAGATTGACGACGATGATCTGCCGGTGCGGGGCCGCGAGCAGAAGCAGCGCCGTCATGGCGCCAAAACCGTCGCCGATGACGACAGTGCAGGTGCCGGTGTCCTTAATGTCGACGTATTTGCGGATCAGCGACAGCGACAGGACCTGGCGCAGGATGTCCATGGTGAAGAGGCGTTCCTGGGCCCTGGCGACGGTCCGGCCGTGGGCCAGGGTCTCGGTGAAGGCGCGATAGCGCCGGCCGAGCGCCCTGAACGGGCTTTGCATCATCCAATGGTAGGCCCTGCGCAACGATGAACGGCGATCGGCAACGATCCCGAGGACCGTTGTGCCCGTGACCTGGCCGTCGTCGGTGACGGCGAAGGTTTTGATACCCTCCTCCCAATAGGCCGAGCGCGACGCCTCCGGGCCCTCGGCCGCCGCCTCGAGGGCGCGCAGGGCGCTGGCTCCGCGCAGAAGTCCCGCTGCCATCAGTACTGTCCCCACCAGGGATCGCCGGCGATCACGGCCTCAACTCGGGCTACGTCTTCGGGGCTGTCCACCGAGACGTAGGGCCGCCGCGGCGCGGGTGCGATCCTCTGCCGGTACCCATTGTCGCAGACGCGGTTGGAATCGCAGGACTCCAATATTTCGAGGGG
This sequence comes from Rhodospirillales bacterium, assembly GCA_021775195.1. GTDB lineage: Bacteria > Pseudomonadota > Alphaproteobacteria > Rhodospirillales > 2-02-FULL-58-16 > JAJFIG01. The sequence continues at coordinate 3,991 of JAJFIG010000023.1, forward strand.
CGATTCCGGGGCCGCAGTGAACCATTTCAGGAATCGCCAGCGGAAACCGAAGATGCCGCCGACCCGGAAAGCCCCGCCGGTGGGGGGGAAGGTCTTGCAGTAGGGAATGGGGCTCCGCGACGTGTAGAGAACGTCGCCCGCCATGTCGGCCACCACCTTGACGATGTCGGGATTGAGAAAGGTCTCTTCATCGGGAATGGGGACCGTCAGAAGGGTGCCTTCGACCGCGGGGTCTGCCACGAAAGGGCTGACGACGGCCTCGATCATGTCGGGGCCGAGCAGGGGTTCGTCGCCTTGGACACAAACCACGATATCGGTGTCATCAATATCCGCGCCGCAAATTTCGGCAGCCTCGGCGACCCGATCGAGGGCGCGGGTATGAGTATCGGCAGTCATCACAACTGGGAAATCCTTGACCTCGGCGAAAGTTTGGATCTCCTCGTCGCAGGTGGTCAACCAAAGCCCGTCCCACCCGTCGTAAAAACGGGCACGGCGGAAACAGTGCTCGAGCAGGGGTCGGCCGGCGATGGGATGGAGCGGCTTGCCGGGAAACCGGCTCGCGGCCATGCGCGCGGGGACGAAACCGAAGACTTTCATGTCGTCATCAATTCATCATCAAAGGGGGGCTGTCCAGAATGCGAAATAAATAAATTCAACGGTCTCGCTGCCGCGGTAGGCGGCGATCGCCACCAGGACAAGGAGCCAGTATACCGCCCACGACGGTGGGGCTGGCGTCAATGGTCTTCCGGGACGGTATCACTCAGGTTCCAGTGCGCTTTCCAATCCGGATCGGCGCAATAAATCCGGTAGACGAGTTCCATGGTCCGCAAGGCGTCCTCGGACGACCCATTCTCGATGGCTCGGTCGTGGCGGATGGCGTCGGCGAATTCGGCGATCTCATCGGCCCACGACGGGTCGTGGTTGTATCGGGTTGACTGCTCCTTGGGATCGCCCTGGTCGTCGTCGCCCGCCCAGGCTACAGTCAGGTTCTCGGCGCCGTAGCTTTTCGACCCCGACAGGATGCCGCTCAGGTGGATGGCCCCTTTCTCGAGAGTGATCTCGAGGCTGAAACGGTGGCGCCACTGGGTTGCCGAGGAATGCAGCATCGCCACCTTGCCGTCGGTGGTGCGCATCAGGGCGTAGGCGTTGTCTTCGACGTCATGGTTCCAGAACGCGTTGGAGACGAAGCTGTGGACCTCCGTGAACTCACCGGCGAACAGGCGCAGCAGGTCGACCATGTGGATTCCCTGGTCGAGCAGCACGCCGCCGCCGGCCAGCTGTCGTTCCGTGCGCCACGAGGTCTGGCCGAAGGTGATCAATTGCGACTTGCCGTAGACCGCCCGCAGGTTGATGACGGCGCCCAGATCGCCGCCGTGGACCACAGCCAGGGCGTCGCGGACCGAGTCGTGGTAGCGGTGATTGAACCCGTACTTGAGCTTGAGGCCCGGATGCCGTCCTTCACAGTCGATGACGCGGGCGATGTCGGCGACGTCCCGTCCCGGGGGCTTCTCGCAAAAGACATGGAGCCCCTTTTCGAGCCCGGCGATGGTGGCATCCGGATTGATGTCGTTGGTGAGGCAGACAAAGAGAACATCGAGACCCTCCGCGAGCATCGGCTCGTAGCTGGAGTAGTAACGCACCCCGTCCGCGAATGACCCCTCGCCCTTCAGGGTACGGTCGCAGACGGCGACGGTCTCGAAGGTGTCGTGTTCGTCGATCACCTGGCGGCGGCGGCGGCCGACGACGCCGTAGCCGGCGATCCCAACCCGCAGCTTGTCAGTCATTTTGCATTTCCAGGTCCGGTATTGGCGTGCGGTAGAGGTCCGAAATCGTCTCGTTCTCCTGTCCCAGGCGGTTCGATGCCTCGCCGCCGCTTGCCGCCACCCAGGCCCCGGCTTCGTCGGAGCGGTAAAAGGCGTGGAGCAGGTCGAGGGTGCCGCGGCAGTCCTCGCGTGTGATCGGGTAATCATCACCGCCGAGGGCTGCGACGATGTCGCGGTACATGTCCGTGTGGCCGAACCCATAGACCGCGCCGTGCCCCTTGATGCCCACGAAGTCCTCGCTATTGGCCGCGCAGGCTTCGGGATCGGGGGTGAATATCTGAAGTTCGTTGACGGCGATGCCTCCAATCTGGCCGAGGCCCTTGGAGCCGACCACTGACAGCGATGCCTCGAAATCGTCGGGGCGCGCCGCCGTCGTTACTTCAAGGATGCCGACAGCGCCGCTCGCGAACTCGATGGTCGCGGTGACCGTATCCTCGGCCTCAATGTCGGCGCCCAGGGTGCGCATTGTGGCATTCACCCGTCCGACCTCGCCGCCGAGATGACGCAGGAGGTCGACATGGTGGATACCCTGGTTGGTCAGGGCGCCGCCGTCGTGGGACAGGGTGCCGCGCCAGGGCGCCAGATCGTAATAACGCTGCGGGCGGCACCAGCGTACCCGCACGGCGATGACACGCACATCTCCCAATTCACCGTCGGTCAACCCCGCCTTCAGGCGCCTCACTGCCTTGTTGTACCGGTTCTGAAAGACCGGGAACAACGATACTCCCCCATCCGCGGCCGCGTCGTAGGCCGCGACGAGCTGTTCGGGGCGCATGAACGTGGGCTTCTCGATGATCACGTGTCTTCGGTAACGTTCGATGATGTCGAGGGTGTGCTCGAAATGCATGCCTGAGGGCGTGATCACGGCGACGACGTCTATATCGGGGACGTCGCGCATCATCGCATGGTAGTCAGTGAAATAGGGAACCGCGAACTCCTCGGCGTATTCCCGGGCCCTATCCTCGACAAGGTCGCAGACGGCTGCCAGGGCGACACCGTCCACTTCACGGATAGAACGGCAATGGTGGCCGGCGATGCGGCCGCAGCCGATGAGGGCAACGGCAAAAGGTTTGGTTGTCACGACGCGCACCTGATGGATGGGCCAGGCGCCGGTGCCGGCGTGGCCTGGGGTTCGAGAAGACGTCGCCACACCGACATGTCGACGGGTGCCAGCACCTCCTCCCAGCGTACCGCCGGGCGTGCGGGCAGGGTGGCGACGGCTTCGGCGACGGTTTCGAGGGTCGCCACTGGCACCTTGATGCCCTCGGGCAGGACGTCGACGGCGATCCGGTCCTCAAGCTGAAGGCGCACGGCGGGAAGGCCCATAAGCACCGCCTCGAGCCCCGAAGTGCCGGTACTGTAGAGGACGGTCGAAAGGACCTTCTGCTCGGTCAGAGGAACATCGGTCGAAGTCAGGCGGGGTTCCTCGGCGACGGTCATGGGATACATGGGATGGTCCTTGACCAGGACGTGGCGGCCGCTGGCGGCGATGCGCCGCGCCGCTTCGAGCTGCTGGCGAGCGGTGTCGCGGTTGGCCGAAAGGGGCACGAAGACGGGTCCCGCAGGATCATGGACGACGGCCTGGTGGCGCTTGAAGCGGAAGGCACCACCGATGGAGAGCCGGTCGGCGGGGATACCCCAGGCGGCAAGTTCGCGAGCATAGGCTGGACCGTCGGCGACGATGGCATCGGGGATGCTGTCGAGGCCGTCCGGGTTGGAGGCGGTGGAATAGTTGATTTGGTGCGGCCCGATCACGGTGTGCTGGTAGCCGACGGTGCGGACGCCGGCACGGCGCGCGGCGCGGCACAGCGCGCGCTCCCAGGCGTGGTTTTCCCAGGGCCAGGCGATCACTGCCGGGCGGGTGTCTTGGAGCCAGCGCTCCTGGCAGTGAATCTGCCAATGGGTCATGGCCGGCCCGCCGCCGCCGTTTTCCATGGCCGCCGCGCGGCGCACGAGCCAGCCGTAGGGGCCGCGACCATGGTTCTGACGCGGCCACCAGCGGCGGAACAGGAGGCCGAGGGCCGTCAACGGATCGCCCCAGGCATGCACCCCTACGGTTCTCTCGTCACCCGCGAGCCCGCGAACGTCGCTCAGAGTTGCGTCCACGTGCAGGACCCGCTTCAGGTCAGGCATCTCACGCATGAGGAGGCCGAAATAGGCGTCACCACCCTCGGTGCTGCTCGCCGGATGGGCATAGACAAGAATTGTTGCCGCGGCGGATGGCATGGCGCTTCGCTGGCGGCGCAGAGCCAGCGCGGTGCGGGCCATAAGGGCCGCCACCCTGGCGCGGACAAGCCACCCGCGCAGGCCGAGGACCAACTGGCGCGGCCACAGGGCTGGCGGACGCCCAGCGGCAATCCCTGGACGGGTCGCGAGTTGGCGGAAGAGCCAGGGATCGTCGCAGACCATAAGGTAACGGGGCTCCTCGCTTGCCAGGCTTTGCGCGATCCGGTCCCAGGCGAGCATGATGCCGAAATCCGAACCGAAAACCGCCGCTGTCGGCGCCCGCGCGATCTCGGCGCCCGGGTCGGCGCCAAGGGCACGCCCCAGTTCCCACCATACGGGGCGAATCTGAAGGTACGCGGCCTCGAGGCGGTCGGCAAGCCCAGCCAAACGGCGCCCCGTATCGAGCTGAGGACGGGCGCCGGCGAGGGCTATCCACACGTCATAGGCGTCTGCCGCCGGCAGGTCGCGGCTGGTGCGTAAGACGGCGCTCACGGTCGGCACTCCGTGCCGTCGGTTTCGTGTTTTGTACGGCCTTGCTTCTGTGCAATAGTCCCGCCGGGCCGCCCACGTTGGGGCGGCCATTTTGGAGAAAAACCATGGGAAAAGATCCACGGGCCTTCCTGGAGCAGGTTTTCGCGTGTGTCGATACCGCCGATCGCGAAGGCCTTGCCTCGGAGCGCGGGCTCGGGGTGCTGGAAGGGTTGTCCGGTCGCAAGACCGTCGGCGTGCTGCAGCGCCTCGCAGGCCTGTTCGCGGCCGACGAGGACGCGTGTTATCTCGAGGTGGGCGTCTTCCAGGGCCTGACGCTGCTCGCCCTCGCTCTCGCCCATCCCCGGCTGCCGTGTTTCGGAGTCGACGACTTTTCGATCCTTGATTCCGAAGGCCGGAACTTGGCGCTGGTAAAGGAGCGAATCGGGGAACTTGAAGCCACGAATGCTGTCCTGATCAATGAAGGCTTCGAGACCGCCTTCGATCACCTGGACGACCACCTGAAGGGCCGGCGGATCGGCCTCTATTTCTATGATGGGGCGCACGACTATCGGAGTCAGCTCATGGGGCTCATGCTGGTGCGACCCTTCCTGACCGGCGACGCCGTGGTCGTCGTCGACGATGCCAATTACGAGTTCGTCCGTCAGGCCACCAGGGACTTCCTGCTCACCGACGACGACTTCAAGATGGTGTTCGAGGGCTACAGCCCGGCCCATCCGGCGAACCTGGACGTGGCGACCCTGAAACACCACGAGGCTGGCTGGCTCAACGGCGTCCATGTCCTCGCCCGCGACCCCGCCGACGTGCTTCCCCGCATGCTGCCTCCGGTCGACCATGAAAAGTCACTCTACGTCAATGACTGGCTGGTGCATCGCCATCAGTTCGCCCGGCTTGCGCCCGAGGCCCTCGACCTGGCCCAGGCGACGTGTGGCAAAGACGCGGTGGCACGGGAAAAACGGGAAGCTGCGCTCCGTTCCCGCTTCGCCGAGGCCCAGGACCTGGTTGCCGAACGTTTTCCCGACCGCAATACCATGAGCGATGGCCTGCCCGAGGGGCGTTTCAATCCCTGGCGCTCCAGAGCCTGACAGAGAATCCCGCTATAGCCAGTCGCCGCCGGTCAGCGGGATCATCTGGCCGGTGATGAAGCGCGCCCAATCGGAAAGCAGGTAGACCATCAGCGCCGCGGCCTCGTCGGGATGGCCGCCCCGCTTCAAAGGTACCAGGTCGGCGCGTTCTTTCATCTGTTGCTCCGTGCGCGAATGCCAGCGCTCATGGAAACCGCTGGCGATGTAGCCGAAACGGAGGCCGTTGACCAGAATGTCGTGCGGGGCGCCTTCGCGGGCCAGGCCCTGGACCAGGCACTCGGTGCCGCGCTTGGCGACGGCGTAGGGGAAGGACGTGGGACTGCCGCCGTGCAGCGCCGATTCCGTTCCCGTCAGCAGGATGCGCCCTCCCGTGCCCTGCTCCGTCATCCGCGCCATGGCGGCCCGCGCCAGGTAGAACGGGTGGTTGAGGTTGACGGCGATGTCCTGTTCCCAGCTCGCCGCCGGCATATCGCGCCAGTGGCCGCTGAAGTCGATGGCGCCGGAGAGGACGACCAGGGCGTCGATGCCACCGGCGCGCTCGCAGAACTCCTCGACGATCGCGACGCAGTCGGCATCGTCCGTGAACGGGCGCTTCAGATGGATGAGGCGTGGATCATCTCCGGGGTGGTCCGCTGTGGCGCCGTGAGTGCCGACGACGACATCGGAGCCCTCGATCAGGATGGCGACGAGCGCCTGCCCCAGGCCACCAGTGGCGCCGGTAACGAGAATTCGCGTCTCCGCCGCAGCCCGAGGGAGCCAGTCCGGACGCTGAAAACCGTTCGTATCTGTTGTCACGTTATGTCAGGCCTTTGCATGGGTTGTTGATGGAAGGGACGGTTCCGGGATCGTGAAAAGGGCTGTCCGCCCCGCCGCTCCATCACCGCTCGTCCAGGGAATAGCCGAACTGGTCGTAGCGGGATTTCTCGAACAAACGGACGACGTGGTCGCGCTGATGGTCGGTGAGCTGTGAGCGCTTGTCCCCGAACCGGACGCGGCGCGTTCTCGTGACGCCGGCCGCGTCGAGGCGCTTCTGATTCTCCTCTTTCGAACAGAGGCGGACGGCCGCCTCCAACGTCTCGGCGCCACCAACGTCGATCTCAAGAAAGTCGGTGATGCGCAGGAATTCCCGGGCAGGGTTCTCCATCAACTCCTCGTACCGGACAGCCATGACGTTGGTGCGGTGCAGGACGGTCCCCCAACTGTTGTAGAACTTGGCGATCTGGCCACAGTCGTACCATTCGGGGCCATTGCCGCGCCGCGTCGCCAGGCCGACAAAGGAATCGTACTGCTCGGGCGTGACGCGGTAATGGTTGATCAGGGAGTCGATCACATCCCAGACGTTGCGCACCAGCACGACCGTCTTCATGTCGCGGGTCCGGATGCAGGTGTTGCGATAGAACGGCATGTGGGTCTGGAGGAACGTCGGGCTGGCCGGGATCCAGGGAGTCTGACCCCTTCCCGTCCGCCAGTCCAAGGGTGCCGTCGCGAACCGGTTCCCGGGCACGAAAAAGGAGCGACGGCCTTTCGCACCCCGATTCGCCGGATCGACGAAGAGGTACTCCCCAGTGCCGCCGCGATGCAGGTCTAGGGCGACGTTCAGGACCAGGACAGAAAAATGCCATCCCGAGCGGGGCAGGGTCGCGAACAAGCGCCAGGCGCCGCCGCCGGAGAAATAGAAACGCCAGCATGTCTTCTTCTCGCCGAGGGGGATCGACGAGGCGCCCAGGATCTTCAACAGCGACGGCAAGGTCCGCGACAGGTGCCCGACCTGGGAGTTCTGGATGACGTCGATGGTCCGGTTGACGAGGGCGCGTGGCATTCAGCTCTGATAGCACTGCTTGAGGATACGGGCGCTCTTCGCGATGCCGTCCATTCCGTCGCCGTCACCGCGATGAACCTGCTCGAGGGACACGAAGCCACGGTAGCCGATGTCTCGCAGGAATTCGCCGATGCGCTGGTGCTGTGTCACGGATTCCGGACCGAGGACGCCGAGGCCAGGATCGTTGGCGTGAAAATGGACCAGGTAGGGTTTGGCGCAGCGGAAAACGTCAGCCTCGACCTCGTCGTTTTCCATCAGCGCCTTGGCGTCGATCTGGACACGCAGGGTCGGCCGGTCGAAGCGTTGGACGATGTCGATGGACTCGTGCACTGAATTTATGAAACGCGTGTCCCCGGGGCCCAGGGGTTCGAAGCACAGGCAGGTTCCGTGGGTTTTCATTTTTTGGTCGAGCCGCTCCAGGAAATCCAGGGTTTCCACGACGGCGGCTCCGGGGTCGCACGCTCCAAGGCGACGGCCGCCACCCCAGACCAGGGTCCGCCCGCCCAGGTCCCGGCACACCGCCGACAGGTGCGCAATGAACTCGAGCGTCCGCCCGCGGGTCTCGGCATCGCCGAACAGCCCCAGTTCGGGATGATCGAAAAGCAGGGAATGGAGTCCCACAACCCGAAGGCCGGCGCCTTCGACGTGGCGCCGGTAGTCGCGCACCATGGCTGAAGTGAGCCCCTTCCAGGTCTCGCGCCAAACCCGGCTCGGCGCCACCTCGAGACCGGAAAAACCGGCGTCGCGAACCGCCGCCAACTGGGGGAGGTGATCGTAGGCCGGCAAAGCGATGTTGGAGACCGAGAGCCTCATGGCATGGTTTCGGTGACGGTTCCCGGGTACCCCAGGACCGATGATGGGAACTCACCGCCCGGCTCGAGGATGTCCGAAACCCGGCCTTCGCGGCGGATGGCCCCTTCCTCCATCAGGACGACTTTGTCGCACTGTTGGATGGTCGCCATGTGATGGGCGATGATCAGGACGGTCTTCGTCGATGCCAGAACATCGATCGATTCAGTGATCTCCCGCTCCGTTTCCGGGTCCAGCGACGACGTCGCTTCGTCGAAAACCAGAACGTCGGGAGCGCGATAGAGCGCCCGGGCTATGCCCACCCGCTGGCGCTGCCCGCCCGAGAGGCGAACCCCGTCCTCGCCGACGAAGGTGTCCAGGCGCTCGGAAAGCCCGTCGACCGTGGACTGGAGATTTGCGAGGCGGATCGCCTCGGCAACCCGGTCGGCCTCGATGTCGTCACTGGCGACGCCGAAGGCGATGTTGTGGCGCAGCGAATCGTCCCATAGGAAAATCTGTTGCGGCACGACGCCGACGTGACGCTGCCACCAGCGCCGACAGTCGCGCAAATCCCGCCCGTCCACGAGGATGCGGCCGCGTTGCGGCGACAACAGGCCCGTGATCAGGTCGATCACCGTCGACTTCCCGGCCCCGGATCGCCCTATGAAAGCGATCCGCTGGCCCTTCTTGATGGTTAGGTTGATTCCCTTGAGGATCCAGTCGTGACCTTCGTCATAGCGGAACCATACGTCCTCCAGCCTGACATCCGTGGTAAAGGATCCGGCCTCTTCGCCGTCGGGATCGCTGGTTTCGCGCAGCCGCAAGGCCAGGTGTTCGGTGTCGATCAGGTCCTGGACGACGGCGACGCGCTCGCGAATGCTCGTCATGTTGCTCATCAGGCGGTTGGCCGATGGGATTAGCCGCGCCGCGGCCATGCCGAAAATGCCGGTCAGGACCGCCAGGTCCTCGAGTTTCGCGTCGCCAAGGGTCATGCTCAAAATCAGGACCAGGAAGCTGGTCACGATGAACACCTCGATCGTCGCCCGGGGCAGCTGACGGAAGGTCGCGGCATAGCTTTTGATGGCTGACAGCCGGCGGGTAATTTGGCTGAACCGGTCGACCAAATAGTCCTGGCAGCCCGACAGCTTGATGTCGCGGATCGAGCCCATGTTCTGGGTCACGGTCTGGATAACGTTGGCCTCGAGTCGCCAGTGCTGCTTGCCCCAGCTTTGCAGGCGCCCGCCTAAAAGCCAGTAGATTCCGAAGCTCGATACCAGGATCACGGCGGTCGCGATGAGAGTGAATGCCGGCTTCATGAAAAGCAGGAAAACGAAGATGAAGGCGACCGTGAGTAGCTCCAGAATCGTGCTCAAGGCTAGGCGCAGGACGACGAAGGCGAGCTCGGCGCTGCTGAATATGTTGCGGACGATGGTCGCCGAGTTCTCCTTGAGGAAGAACGACAGGGACATGTGAAGGTACAGGTCCATCAGGTGTTCCTGGTACTTGGCCAGGTTCTTTAGCGACACCCAGTTGATCATGTGGATCATCGCGATCATGACGATGTTCTTGAACAGGATGAAGGAGGCGAAGGCGGTGCCGATGATGATCAGCGCCGTGCTTCGGTCCCCGCTCTCCAGGAACGAGACCAGCCCTGGCGGGATGATCGAGGGAAGCTGCTTGGCCTCGCTTCCGACGATCGTCTGCACCAGGGGGACGATGAGGGCGATGCTGATCATTTCCATCAGCGCCGTGACCGCCATGGGAACCAGGAGCAAGCCGCATTCGACGCGCGCACGGCGGTCGAGAACGTGGAACAACCGGATGATGTTTCTAAACATTAAGTGATGAAGGTTGAAGTGGTCGGAGGCCTAGGCCCGAATGCGACGAGGATCATTCGCCGCCGGCGGCGGCGATGACCTGCCCGGTAATGTAGGAATTGTCCTCGGAGCCTAGCCAATAAACGACGTCGGCGACCTCGGCGACGGTCGCCATGCGCCCGGCCGGAATCTTCGCGATGCGCCCGGCGAGGTCCTTGGAGGGATCATGGCGGTGGATGCGGGT
>JAJFIG010000221.1 GCA_021775195.1 Rhodospirillales bacterium
CGCTCCTCCGACTGCGGCGGTGTCTGGGGTGTGCCCTGGCGCTTCATGTGCTCGGCCAGCGCCGCCAGGTATTTGTCCAGGGCCCGCTGCAGTTCATCCATCAGGCGCTCGATTTCCTCGGGCGCGGTCTTGTCTTGGAGCGCCTCCATTAGCCGTTCCTGGAGCCGCCGCAGGTCGCGCTCGGCGATGGACAGGTCCCCGTCCTCGATGCGCAGCGCCGTGTCCCACAACAGTTTCTGCACCGCCGCCGCCGCGGCGTCGCTGCCGTCGTGCACGAGGCGCGCCTGGGCAATGCTGAGGGCCAGGTAGACCACGGTATCGTCGAAGAAATGCCGGGGCCGGGCGGCGATGGCGTTCAGCGCGCTGATCACCTGGGCCCGCACCGCCTTGGTCGGGGTCACCAGTTTCTTCCGCTGTTCGATGATCGCCCGGGCCACCGGGTGGTTGAAGATACGCTCCGGCAGGGCCAGCTCGACGATGCCGCTGATCCCCGTCTGGTCGCGGCCGTCGGTGGCCTCCAGGTGAAGACGCACCAGCAGGCCGGCCCACGGATGCGCCGTCAGGTCCTGGATACTGGTCCCCCGCACCGGTTTCGATGCCTGTCCCGGAAGCGGCAGGGAGAGGCGGATTTCCTTCTCGCCCGCCGGCACCGGACGGCCCTCGGGCCGGCGGATCACGGCGGCGATACCGGTCAGCCCATAATCATCGGTGGCCTCGTATTCGAGGCGCAGCCGGGAGCCGCCGGTGCGCGCCGGCGGCGCCACGAAGGCGATCTCCGGCGCCCCGTCGGGCACAACCTTGAGCGGCCAGGCCCCCAGGATGCGCCCGTCGAGCTCGACCGCCAGCCGGTCACCGTCCTCGATCACCGTCTCTACCCGGTGGCCGCCGGCGTCCTCGTCGCCGATCGCCGTGAAGTCCACCGTCCGCTCTCCCACCGCCAGTCGCGGTGTCCCCCGGGTTCCGCTGACCTGGGCCAGAACGGCGCTCCCCGCCGGCACCTCGACCGTCCCCTCCCATGTCCGTTCCAGGAACACCGGCGGACGGCCGGTGTAGGCCGGCGGCGTGATCCACGCTTCCAGGGTCAGGGGGCCGCCGGAACCGGCGCCGAACTGCGGCATCAAGGCCCGCTCCAGGCGCTCGGCGGCATCGCCCCGCCCCGCCGCCAGGGCAACCACCAGGAACAGCAGCACCGCCGCCCTGAGCCCGTAGGGATCGCGCCGTGCCAGTCCGGGAGACGGCACGCCCACCCGCAGGTGCCGCGCCGCCATCGCCATCCGTTCCTGGTGTGACCGCCACAGGGTCCGGGCGATGGCGTCATCGGAATCGCCGGCGAGGGTGTCCTCCAGCGCCGTCAGCGGCCGGTGGGCAAGCCCGCTGTCCTGCTCCAGGCGGCGCCGCGCCGTCGCCGCCTCGACCCGCCAGGCGCCGCCGGACCCGCGGTAAATGGCGATCCCGAAAACCGCCGCAAAGGCGAGCAGGAGCAGGGCATGCAGCCAGCCCGGAAGCAGGGGAAGCAGATCGAGCAGGGCGACGGAGAGAAAGGTGCCGGCAACCAGCGCCGCCGGCCACAGCCGGCGCCACAGCCGTTCCCAAAGGATGGCCGTGCCGGCCAGCCACAGGAGTCTGCGGTTGCGGACCGGCCCGCTCATCCACCCGTCCGGCGCATCGCCGGGTCATCGTCATCGAGCCAGCCGGGAAGGGTTTCCCGGGCCAGGATGTCGTCGACGCCGATCCGGCCGCGGACCACGGCGTAATCCCCGCCGTTGACCAGCACTTCCGGGACCAGGGACCGGGCATTATAGAGCGACGCCATCACCGCGCCGTATGCGCCGGCGGTGCGCATGACCACCAGGTCGCCCGCCGCCACCGGCGGCAGGGAACGCTGGGTGGCGAAGGTATCGCCGGTCTCGCATACCGGCCCGACCACGTCGACCTCGGCCATCGGCGCATCCGCCGCCGGTTCGAGCACCGGAATGATGGTGTGATCGGCGTCGTAAAGGGCCGGGCGCACCAGGTCGTTCATGGCCGCGTCCAGGATGACGAAGGTACGCGTCGCCCCTTCCTTGACGTAGACCACGCGGCTCACCAGGACGCCGGCGTTGCCGACGATCAGGCGCCCCGGCTCGACGATCAGCCGGCACTCCAGGTCGCCCACGACTTGGCGCACCACGGCCCCGTATTCGGCCGGAGCCGGGGCAACGGCGTCGCCGTAGGGAATGCCCAGACCGCCGCCCAGATCAAGGGTCTCGATGGTTTGGCCGTCGGCGCGCAGCATCGCCACCAGGTCGCGCATGCGCCCATAGGCGTCACGGAAGGGCTCCAGGTCGGTGAGCTGCGAACCGATGTGGACGGCGAGGCCGACGATGGTGATCCCGGGCATGGCCGTGGCCCGGTTGCAAATTTCCCTGGCCCGGGTCCATTCGATGCCGAACTTGTTCTCGCTTCGGCCGGTGGTGATCTTCTCGTGGGTCTGGGCGTCGACGTCCGGGTTGATGCGGATGGCGACCCGGGCCCCGGTGCCCCGCGCCACCGCCACCTGGCTCAGGAGCTCCAGTTCCGGTTCCGATTCGACATTGATCTGCATCACCCCGGCGGCCAGGGCCTGGGCCATTTCGCTTTCGGTCTTGCCAACGCCCGAGAAGACGATCTTGTCGGCTGGAATGCCGGCGGCCAGCGCCCGCGTCAGTTCTCCGCCCGAGACCACGTCGGCGCCGGCGCCCAGGCGGCCGAGGGTGCGCACCACGGCGATGTTGCCGTTGGCCTTGACCGAATAGCAGATGGTCGCATCGAGGCCGGCCAAGGCCTCGGCAAAGACCCGGTAGTGGCGCACGAGCGTCGCCGTCGAATAGCAGTAGAACGGCGTCCCCACATCGTCGGCGATGCGCGCCATGTCCACGGTCTCGGCACAAAGCCGTCCGTCCCGATACTGGAAATGGTCCATGGTCGGTTCCCGGCCGGCGCCTACTTTGTCGGATAGGTCCTGGGATAGGAGGACTCGCCCGGCGGCGCTGGCGCCCCCTTGCGGCCGCAGCCGATCAGCGGCACCGCCAGGACGACGACCAGCAGTATGACGAGAACCTGGCGCATCACGGTTGGTCCTTCACTTCCCTTGGCTGCTATCTCTATACCACAAGTGCCCGGTTCTGGCGTCCCTATTCCACGAACCGGCGCCTGGCCTCGGCAACCGCCCGGCGCACCGTGTCGGGCGCCGTACCCCCTTGGCTGGCGCGGCTTTTTACCGAATTCTCCACCCCCAGCACGGCGAAGACGTCGGCCGTGATCGCCGTCTCCACGGAGCGCATGTCGTCCAGCGTCAGGTCCTCGAGCCCGCATCCCCGGTCCTCGGCCAGCCTGACCAAGCGCCCGGTTGCGTGATGGGCCTGGCGAAAGGGCATGCCGAGGGTGCGCACCAGCCAGTCGGCGAGGTCGGTGGCCGTGGTGTAGCCCCGCCCGGCCGCCTCCTTCATGCGCCCGGCGTCGAAGACCGCGTCACCGACCATGCCGGTCACCGCGGCAACCGAGAGCGCCAGTGAATCGGCGGCGTCGAACACCGGTTCCTTGTCTTCCTGCATGTCCTTGCCGTAGGCCAGCGGCAGTCCCTTCATCACCACGAGCAGGGTGTTCAGCGCCCCGATCACCCGTCCCGCCTTGGCCCGCACCAGTTCGGCGGCGTCGGGATTGCGTTTCTGGGGCATGATCGAGCTGCCGGTGGTGAAGGCGTCCGACAACGCCACGAACCCGAAGCCGTCCGTGCACCACAGCACCATTTCCTCGGCCAGCCGCGACAGGTGGACGGCGAGGATTGCCCCCAGGCTCAGGAATTCGAGGGCGAAGTCCCGGTCCGAGACGGCGTCCAGGGAATTGGCCGAGGGCCGCTCGAAGCCGAGCGCCTCCGCCGTCATCTCCCGGTCGATGGCAAAGGACGTCCCGGCCAGCGCCGCCGCCCCCAGCGGGCATTCGTTGAGCCGCCGCCGGCAGTCGGCGACGCGGCCCCGGTCGCGCCCGAACATCTCCACATAGGCCAGCAGGTGATGGCCCAGGGTTACCGGCTGCGCCGCCTGCAAATGCGTAAAGCCGGGCATGACCGTCGCCGCGTGAGCCTCGGCCTGGTCGATCAGCGCCGCCTGCAGATGGCTGAGCCCGGCGTCCAGGCCGTCGAGGGCATCCCGCACCCAGAGCTTGAGGTCGGTGGCCACCTGGTCGTTGCGCGAACGCCCCGTGTGCAGGCGCCCGGCGGCCTCGCCGACGAGCTCGGCAAGCCGCGCCTCGACGTTCATGTGGATGTCCTCCAGGGCCGTCTTGAAGTCGAAGGATCCGTCCTCCATCTCACCCAGGATGGTCTCCAGGCCCCCGAGGATGGCATCGCCGTCCTCTTCGGATATGATGCCCTGGCGCACCAGCATGGCGGCGTGGGCCTTGGAACCGGCGATGTCCTGGGCGAACAGCCGCTTGTCGAAACCGATGGAGGCATTGATCTCTTCCATGACGGCCGCCGGCCCCCCGTCGAACCGCCCGCCCCACATGGCGCTGACGTCCGCGTTGCCCTTCGGTGTTTTTTTCGTCATCGTCCGCCACCAACCCGGTCTGGAGAATTCGCCATAATGTATCGCGCCGTCCTCTCGGGACTGATCGCCTTGGCGATTGTGGTCATATCCCTGCTCCATGCAAGTACCGAAGCCCGCGAATGCACCGCCGGGGCCCCGGGGCTGGTCAATTTCGAGCCCACGCGCCCGCCCCGGGCCATGCCCGACACCCCCTTCGTCGACGCCGCCGGCGCCACCCGCACCCTCGCCGATTACCGCGGCCGGGGCGTTGTCCTCAACTTCTGGGCCACCTGGTGCGCGCCCTGCGTCCGCGAGATGCCGTCCCTCGACCATCTCAAGGAAAAGCTGTCGGGGGACGGGATCACCGTCCTCGCCATTTCCGAGGACCGCAAGGGCCGGAGCAGGGTCGAGGAATTCTACCGCAAGACCGGCATCCGCAGCCTCGACGTGCTCCTCGACCAGCGGGGGCGGCTGATGCGCCGCCTCAGCGTCATGGGCCTGCCGACCACCATCCTCATCGACGCCGAGGGCAACGAGGTCGGACGGGTTCTCGGGGCCGCCGAGTGGGACGCGCCCGACACCGTCGCCCAGGTCCGCGGCTGCCTGGCTCCCGGCCTGGTCAAGCGCGCCGGAAAATGAAGTCTCGGTTTTCCGTTCTGGTCACCATGGCGCTGCTGATCGGCCTCGGTGCCTGCGCCGGCCCGGTCCGCTGGCAGCACCCCAGCCTGCCCAAGGACCAATGGTCCAAGGATCACTATCGCTGCGAGCGCGCCGCATCGCGGGAGGTGGATGAAGAACTCCGCCGCGAACAGAACTACCTCGGCCGTGGCCAGGAGCCCGGCGCCGACCCCGTCATGGCCGGCATGACCCGCCACGACGCCGTCAAGCGCCGCACCCGCCTCACCGCCAGATGCATGCGCACCCGGGGCTACACCAGGGCAACGGGCGGCGTCTCATAAAAGGAAGAATCAGGTCCCGGACGGCAGGACGAGGAAAGCACCGGCGCCACCACGGCGCCGGGCCGTGGCGCATACCAGCCTTCGGGCACCCGCGGCGCTCAGGCCGCCAGGGGGTGATGCCCTCCCAAATCGTCTCCCGCCTTGACGCTGCGGACTTCCACCGCCAGGCGGTGAATGGTGGCACCGACGGCGACTTCCGACGGGGCCGCCGCCCACAACGGATAGGCGTTGTTGACGATGGTCGGGATCTCCGACCGGCGGATGCCGATGTCATCCAGCATGCGGTCGTCAAGGAACACCAGTTGCCGTCGCAACGTGACTCGCCGCTGCAGCCGCGCCAAGGGGCGGACAACCACATCGACCGCCTTGCGCAGGAATTGTCCCACGGCCTCGGCCTGGGCATACCGGGCCTCGGCAATAAGCCGTTGCTGTTCGATGGTCTGGTACCTGGACGACTCTTCGAAGAAGGTCATCTGCATGTCGTCATAGCATTCGGAAGACATTTCTTGTTTCCCTTTCAGTTTCCCTTGTAATTGGCCTTGTATCCGGCCTTGATTCGCATCAACAGGACCGCTCGGCCGCCCACCGGCCGGCAACTGGCCCGAACAAAGTATCTACTAGAAAAATAAGACTTTTCCACGTTTCTATTACTGTTAATGTTGCAGTGCAGCATTGCAAAAATTGCATGACTCGGCCAATCCCTTGCCCGACGTGACATTGGGCCTTCGCCCTTGCCTGTTCGCCGGCCGCCTCCTACCTTGGCCGCCACGGGTCCATGAACGGAAAACGCGGAGGGGACATGGCCGCAGAGAACCCGAAAGGGAGCCGGAACCAGGGTCTGACGCAAAGCCTGCGGGCCGCCGGGTCCCGCCTCACTTCTGCTGCCGTGCGCGATCTCGTCCGCGGCGTCCTGGCCGCCCCCCGGTCCGCCGATCCCGATGCCTGGATGTCCCTGCTGGTGCCCCGCCCCAACGCCGCCCTTCGCAAGGCCCTCAACCAGCTTCTCGACGAGGTCGCCGCCGACCTCGGCCCCGGCCCCCTCGACCCCTGTTCCGGTGACGAACGCGTCCGGCGCTTGGCCGCCCTGCGCGCCGAGCTCCGCCGCCGCCGGTTGCACGGCTTCGTCGTTCCCCGGTGCGACGAGCACCAGGGGGAATACGTCGCCCGGCGCTCCGAGCGCCTCGCCTGGCTGACCGGCTTCACCGGCTCCGCCGGCACCGCCGTCGTCCTCGCCGACCGCGCCGCCGTCTTCGTCGACGGCCGCTATACGCTTCAAGTGCGGGCCGAGGTGGATGGCGATTATTACGATTTCCCCGAGACCGGCACCCCCGCCGACTGGGCCGCCGCCAACCTGCCCGCCGGCAAGGCGCGCCTGGGCTACGATCCGTGGCTCCACACCCCCGATCAACTCAACCGCCTGCGCACCGCCTGCGCCAAGGCCGATGTCAAACTGGCCGCCGTCGACGCCAATCCCGTCGACGCGGTCTGGAGCGATCAGCCGCCAACTCCCGTTTCCCCCGTCGCCGCCCAGGCCAAGGCCTTTGCCGGCCGCGCCGCGGCCGAGAAGCGGCGCCAGATCGCCGCCATCCTGAGTGCCGACAAGACCGACGCCGCCGTCCTCACGGCTCCCGATTCCATCGCCTGGCTACTCAACATCCGCGGCGCCGACGTTCCCTACACGCCCCTGGCCCTGGCCTTCGCCGTCATCGGTGGTGACGGCGCCGTCCAGCTCTTCATTGACAAGCGCAAGCTCACCCCCGCCCTCGAACGCCACCTGGGCAAGGACGTCAAGATTGCCAAGCCCGAAGGGTTCGGGGCCGCCCTCGACCGCCTCG
>JAJFIG010000222.1 GCA_021775195.1 Rhodospirillales bacterium
CGATCACCTGGCCGCCGTAATAGGTGGTGATGAGAAGGCCGAACTGGGTGACGCTAAGGTCGAGCTCGCGCTGGATCACCGGCGCCATGGCCATGATCGAGACGATGTGCAGCGTGCCCACGACGTGGACCAGGGTGACGAGCGCAATGCGCATCTTCCATGGATTGCCGGGTCCCGCGGGGCCGGAGTCTTCGGTGGTGGTTGCCATTACGGGCTACTTCGGCGGGGGGACGACGACATCTTCATATGCATGACGCCTGGTGAGACTGCCGATGTGTTCGAAAACGTCGAGGGTGACGTCGAAAGACGGGCGGGTGATTTCGACTCCGGGAGCCCAGCAGCCGAGTTTCTGATAGACGGAAATGGCGGCGGTGAGGACGGCGCGGTCGATGTTAGGAAAATATATCGATTCGGCGGCGGCGACCTCCTCGGGCGGAGTGACGTTGACGTACTGGCGGGCGCGCTTGTAGGCGCGCATGAAGGCCCGGGCCATGTCGGTTTCGAGCCAGTCCGGGGTCGCCGCGAGGCTGGAAAAGGCGCAGGGGCCGATGGCCCGGCCGACGGAAGCGACGACGTGGCCGATGCGGTCGTGCTCGAGCTGCTGGGGGGCCGGGCCCTGCTGGTGGACATAGTCGCCCTCACCGGCGCGGAAAGCGGTGTCCATGTCGGCGGCGTCTACGGCGTCGATGGACGCGTAATCGAGCCCCTGCTTGTGGCAGGCGTACTTGAACATGGCCAACGGCTGGGCGCCGTGATCGACGAGGACGCGGCGGCCGGCGAGCTTGTCCCAGGTGAAATCGGGCTCGGCCTCGCGCCCGGTGAGGAAAAACCCGTCCATCTCGTTGATCTGGGCGAAGTGCCGGGCGGGCAGCTCCCAGCCCGCCTCCAGGGCGGCAAAGGCATAGGAGACCGCCGACTGGACGACTTCGGCGGTGCCGTCGACGAGGGCGTCGATGGCCGAGGTCCCCGGGGCGGCGACGGTGTAGGCGCCCGCAAGCCCCTCATCGTCGAGGAAGCCGCCGGAGATGGTCGAGATCAGGGGGCTGTAAAAGGCGGAAAAGCGGGTGAACTTGATGTTGATCGTGGTCACGGGGATGCCTCGTCAGTTTTCCGGTCGTGGCGGCAGGGGGCGGCCGTCCATGCCGTCCATGGGCAGGCCGAGATGGCGGAGGATGGTGGGGGCGATGTCCATGGGCGATGTGGGCGCCTCGCTGCGGGTTCCGGGAGCGAAGCCGCCGCCGGTGACGAACAGGAACGGATGCTGCTCGTATTCGCCGAGGCCGCCGTGCTGGCCGCATCCCATGTGGCTCTCGCCGGGCAGCGAGTCGGCGATGGCGGGGCTGAGGCCGGGAATGCCGTGGGCGTTGGCGGCGCCGGACTTGGCGGTGGTCACGGAAATGGCCAGGGACGTGTCGTCGCTGAGCCCGGCGGCGGTGAGCCCGGCGCCGGTGAAGACATCGCCGGCCCAATCCTGGGCGCGGAGGAAGGCGGCGATGTCGGCGACCCGGGCGCGGGCACCGTCGGCAACGTAGATGCCGGCGCTCATGCCGTTGGAGGCGACGACCACGTCCGATGAGCCCTCGCCGTCCTTGAACCCGGCCTCGATCAAAATATCGTCGAGGGGGATCACGGCATCGACGGTCTCGTGGCCGTGGTCGGCGAGAAAGAAGGCAATGACGTCGTCGCCCTCATCGGTCAACACCTCGACGGTCTCGGCGACGCGGGCTGCGCAGGCGTCGGCGCCGGCGATGGCGGCCCGGTGTTCGGGCGAGCCCAGGGGGTGGCCGTGCTGGGTATGGTCGGGCTCGCACTGCCATAGGACGGCCAGGGCCGGGCGGCGGCGGCGTAGGATCCCATGGCAGAAGCGCTCGGTCATGGCGGCGTCGCCGGCGCTGTCGTGGGAGACGTCGAGACGGTCGCCGTCGGCGACGGGTATCCGGTCGGGGCCGTAGGATCCCTGGCGGTGATAGACGTAGCCGTGGCCGTCGGGGTCCTGGAACTGGGCGGCGCCGGCGGAGACGTTGGAAAGGACGATGGAGCCGCCGTGATCGGCGAGGCGCTGGGCCAGGGTCGGCACCAGCAGGGTCGCCCCCCGGGCCTTGAGCATGCGGTCGCGGAAGCCGGGGCCGCCGGCGGAAATGGGGAACAAACCGTCGCCCTCGTCGAGGGCCACGGCGTTGCCCTCGAGGCCGTGGCGGCCGGGCAGGCAGCCGGTAGCGATGGAGGCCGACGTCACTCGGGTGGTGGAGGGAAAGACGCTGTTATGGGAGGCGAAGATCCGGCCATCCGCCGCCAGACGCACCAGGTTGGGGGTCAGCTCGGGCGTGACCAGGTCGGCGCGGAGGCCGTCGCAGACGACGATAACGGCTCGTTTCACAGATGAGCTCCCCGTTCAGGCGTTTCGGTTTCCCGAACCTAGCATAATTTATTCCTCGTAAACGACGAGGCCGTCGACGGCAACGACGCCGTCCCCCGGGGCCTTGACCATAAGAGGATTGATCTCGGCCTCGAGGATGCGCGGGGCCTCCAGGAAAGCGAGCTCGGAGAGGGCGCGGATGGCGGCGGCGAGGGCGTCGAGGTCGCCCGGGGGCAGGCCGCGGTAGCCCAGCAGCGGGGCGAGGCCGGCGACCGCGTCGATCATGTCGCGGGCCTGGGTGAGGGTCACCGGCGCGATGCGGATGGCGACGTCGGCGTAGACCTCGGCGAGGATTCCGCCGGCGCCGAGGATGACCACCGGGCCGACGGCGGGGTCGCGGCGGAAGCCGAGAAGGACCTCGGCGAGGCCGCTCTCCATGGCCTGGACCTGGATGCCGGTCACGAGGGCCGACGGCAATGTCTCCGCGATGCGGGCGCGGATGTCGCGGCAGGCAACACGGAGCCCGGCCTCGTCCTCGATGCCGATGACGACGCCGCCGGCCTCGGTGCGGTGGGCGACATCGGTTGAGATCACCTTGGCGGCGACGGGATAGGCCATGCCCGACAAGTCGTCGTCGCCATCGCGGAGAACCCGGGACGGGGCCTGGGGGATGCCCAGGGCGGCGAAGACCGCGGATGCTTGCTCGGCATCGAGGGCCGGGTTCCCGGCCGCCGTGAGGGCGCTGGTGACGGGGGTGAGGTCGCGGCTTGCCTCCGTCGGCACCTCGACGGGCGGCACCCAGGCCAGCGCCGCGCGGACGGCGTCGGCGCAGGCCTCGGGGGTGCGGAAGGCGGCGATGCCGGCCTCGGCGAGGAGGGCAAGTGACTGGTCGGCCTGGGGGGCGATGAAGACGGCCAAGGGCTTGGTGGCGTCGCGGCCAGCGCCGACTATGGGCTCGACGGCGAGCTCGGGATGGAACTGCCCCGAGGAGCCGACGACGCAGACGATGGCGTCGCAATCGGGTGCGTGGAGCAGTTCCTCGAGGGCGGCGCCGTAGACC
>JAJFIG010000223.1 GCA_021775195.1 Rhodospirillales bacterium
CGACACCGAAACCAAAGAGTTCATCAACGCCATCTATGAGGAGACGGGCGAGCTTCTCGATCCCCATTCCGTCATCGGCGTCGCCGCCGGCCGTGCCCGAGGCCAATCGCCCGGGGTTCCCCTGATCGCCCTGGCCACCGCCCATCCGGCCAAGTTCCCCGCCGCCGTCGAGGCCGCAACGGGGGTCCACCCGGCCCTGCCCGACCACCTGGCCGGCCTGTTCGAACTCCCGGAACGCTGCGACGTGCTGCCCGACGACGGTCCCGTGGTCGCCGACTTCATCGCCCGGCGCCTGGCCCAGCGGGCCGCCGCATGACCGTCCGTGTCACCACCCTGGACAACGGCCTGCGCGTCGTCAGCGATTCCATGGACACCGTGGAGACGGTCTCCACTGGCGTCTGGGTCGACGTCGGGGCCCGCCACGAGACCCCCGACGTCAACGGTGTCTCCCACCTTCTCGAGCACATGGTGTTCAAAGGCACCCGGCGGCGCAGCGCCGTCGCCATCGCCGAGGAGATCGAGGCCGTCGGCGGCCACCTCAACGCCTACACCACCCGCGAGAACACCGCCTATTTCGCCAAGGTGCTGAAGGAGGATATCGCCCTCGCCGTCGACGTCATCGCCGATCTGGTCCAGAACGCCGTCCTCGACCCAGAGGAACTGACCCGCGAGCGCTCCGTCATCATCCAGGAGATCAACCAGTCCCACGACACCCCCGACGACATCATCTTCGACCACTTCCAGCGCACCGCCTTCCCCGACCAGGGGCTGGGGCGCCCGGTCCTGGGCTCCGCCGACCTGGTCCGCGACATGCCCCGCGACGCCATCGTCTCTTACATGAAGGGCCATTACAGCCCTCCGCACATGGTCCTGGCGGCCGCCGGGAACCTCGACCACGACCGCCTAGTGGCCCTGGCCGAGGGCGCCTTCGGTGCCCAGACGGCGGGCGAACCGGGCAACGCCGAGGCCGCCTCCTACGCCGGCGGCGATTACCGCGAGGCCCGTGATATCGAGCAGGTGCACGTGATCCTGGGCCTCAAGGGGGTCGCCTACCGGGACGACGACTTCTATCCCCTGTCTGCCCTCTCAACCCTTTTCGGCGGCGGCATGTCGTCACGATTATTTCAAGAGGTGCGCGAGAAACGGGGCCTCGCCTACAGCATCTACAGCTTCCTGTCCTGCCACATGGATACCGGACTGTTCGGCATTTACGCCGGTACCGGCGAGGACGAAGTTACCGAGCTCATCCCCGTGGTCTGTGCCGAGATCGCCAGGCTCGGTGACGGCGTCAGCGACGACGAGGTCGCCCGCACCCGGGCCCAGATCAAGGCCAGCGTTTTGATGGCGCTGGAAAGCACGTCGTCCCGCTGCGAGCAGTTGGCCCGCCAGATGATCGTCTTCGGCCGCCCCATCCCCACCGCCGAGACCGTCGGCAGGATCGAGGCCGTGGACGCCGGCGCCATCCGCCGGGCCGCAGGACGGGTCCTGAGCGGACGGCCGACCCTCGCCGCCCTCGGTCAGATCAAACGTCTGGAGAATTTCGACCAGATTGCCGGGCGCCTGGCCTGAGCGCCGGAACTACCGGTGCCGGGCGTGCACCGCCACCGATCCGTCCGACTTCAACGCCATCACGTCATAGGGATCCTTGTAGCGGCCTTCCATGCCCAGGGACCCCTGGGGCATCCCCGGAACGGCCAGCCCCTTGATGTCCGGGCGCTGGGCCAGCAGCCATTCGACATCCTTGGCCGGGACATGGCCCTCGACGACGTAGTCGCCGACCTTGGCCGTGTGGCAGGACTCCATGTTGGCGGGAATCCCGAACTTCTCCTTGATGTCGCCCATATACTCGACCTTGACGATATTGACCGTGTGACCGCCGGCACGCAGGTGATCGGCCCACTTCGAGCAACAGCCGCAGGACGGCGACTTGTAGACGGTGATTTCCGCCGCATGGTTCTCGCCCGTGGTCAGCATCCATGCCGCCACGCCCGCAACGACGGCGATCGCGGGAATCAATATCTTTTTCGTCATCGTGGGCATCGGCCTCTCCTTTTTCCGGCCCATGGGCTTGGAAGAATTCCCATGTGCAACTGGATCATAGGGCCGACGCCGGCGCCGTTCCTTGACCTCGATCAATCACGCTCCCCGGCAGCAACGGCCTCGGCCATGGCGCCCATGGTCGGGAACAGGAAATCCACCTCGGGGCGCTCCGCGACCTTCGCCGTCGCCCCCCAGTTCCCCCCTTTCGACAGCCCCTGACGGTCGATCCAGGCCCGTGCCAGCCCAGCGTCCCGGGCCGGGACGTGATCGTGGAACAGGCTCTGGGCCGTGTGCAGGATATCGCCCGCGGCGACGCCGTGCTCGCTCTCCAGGTGTTCGAGCATGTAGGAGAAATTCCGCCGGTCCGGTTTGTACGACCCCACGTCCTCGGCCGTGTATATGGCGTCGAAGGTGACCCCGAGCTTGCGGTTCGAGGCCGCGAACCCGTCCCGGTTGACGTTCGACAGGATCACCAGCTTGTAGTGCTTCTTGAGGACCCTGAGGGAATCGGCGGTGTCGGGAAAAGCCGGCCAGTGGGCAATGGAGGCGCCGAAACTCCGGTCCATGTCGGCGCTGGTCTCAAGCCTGAAACGTTCGGCGAAACCGGCGTGGACCCGGGCAAGAAGCTCCGGGTAGACCATGCCCGGGGTTTCCGCCTGCTGCGCGCTTTCGATCCCGGCGTGGGCCTCGAGCGCCACCTGGCGGGTTATATCGTCGCGCCCGCTGGCGTGCACGAGCGGCTGGTAGGCGTCCCAGATGCCGCTCTCCCAGTCGATCA
>JAJFIG010000224.1 GCA_021775195.1 Rhodospirillales bacterium
CGGATTCGCCGCCGCCATGCTCTACGAGCATCTGATCTAGCCATGGCCACCAATTCCGAATTCCGCGCCTTCGTACTGGATCAGTTGGAGCCATTGGGCGGAGTGACGGCGCGCGCCATGTTCGGAGGCGCCGGGCTCTACCGGGACGCTACCATGTTCGCCCTCGTCACCCGCTCCGATGTCCTCTACTTCCGCACCGACGATGCCAACACGGGGGAGTACGAGGCCGCCGGCATGGGCCCCTTCAAGCCCTTCGACGACAAACCCCACACCATGCCCTACCACGAGGTGCCGGCGGACCTGCTGGAGGACCCCGACGAGCTTTGCGCCTGGGCAGGGCGCGCCTGGGAAGCGGCACGGCGGGCCAAGGACGGAAAGAAGAAGAAAAGGAAAGCCAGAAGAGGCCGGGGAGCGGAAAAAGAATGACCGCCGAACCCGACAGCGACCCACGGCAAATCCGTAAGCATTCGGTGCGCATCGCCGGGCACGCGACCAGCGTCTCGGTGGAGGACGCCTTCTGGACCGCCCTGAAGGCGATCGCGCGCCGGCGCGGCCGGTCGCTCAACCAGCTGATCGCCGAGATCGACCAAGCGCGGCCCGGGAACCTGTCGAGCGCCATCCGGGTCTATGTGCTGGAGAACAACCGGGAGACTTAAGGGGTCTATTCACGATACCTGCCGCAGGTGGCCGCGGTCCGCCGCGGTGCCGGCACGCGTCAATCCATCCTGAAATTGAAATTTGTCCAATTAAGGGATTCCCCCTAGCGTTATATGGAACTTCCCTGATTTCTGGCGACAGTGTACAGTGTTATGCAATGCCATGAAGGGGGGGCAAAAAATCTGCGCGGCACGCCGCGTGTTTTTGCATTCCGGTTTCGATCGGATATACCCGAGCGGAGGAGATACCTATCATGGCAAAAGCAAAGATTCTGGCGTTGACCATCGTGGCCGCCCTGGCCGCAAGCCCGGCGTTTGCCGGCGGCGACGTCAAGAAGGGAGCGAAGGTTTTCAAGAAGTGCAAGTCCTGCCATACGCTGAAAGCAGGCAAGCACAAGAGCGGCCCGTCGCTGGCCGGCGTCATCGGCCGCAAGGCCGGCAGCGTCGACGGCTACAAGAAGTACAAGGGCCTCAAGGGCGCCGACTTCGCGTGGGACGAAGCCAATCTGGACAAGTTCCTGACCAATCCGAAGAAGTTCCTGGGCAAGAAATCGAGCATGACGATGAAGCTCAAGAAGGCCAAGGACCGCGCCAACGTCATCGCCTACCTGAAGTCACTGTAAGCGAATACCGGCCGGGAAGGCTTAGCCGCCCAGACCCTTGAGAAGGCCTTTCAAAAGGTCCTTGGGCGTGGGCTTCTTCGGCTGTGCCGGTGGCGGAGCCGTTGCCGAGGGTGGCGGCGCCGGCTGGGCGGCCGTTCCTGGAGGCGGCGGCAACGCCGTCGCGCCCGGCGGCGGCGGCAGTGGTGCGGCCCCTGGCGGGGGCGGGAGCGTGCCGGGAGTGGATGCCGGAGGCTGAGTCCTCGACGCCTGGCCGGGCAGGAGTTTTTGCAAAACCTTGCCGATTCCCTTCTTCTTCAGCAGCCGGTCGACACCCGGAATCTTGACGCCGCCGCCCTGAAGCCTGCTGGTATCGAGTTTGACATTGGGGGCATCCAGGGGACCCTTGACCTCAAAGGGCAGGACCTGGGCCGCCGGATCGGCCTTGGCCGCGGCGGCGAGAAGCTGGGCCGCCAGGTTCTGGGACAGGCGGACCTCGCCGGCGACGTCGATCAGCCATCTGGGCAGGTCGACGGTACCCGTGGCCTGGCCGTCGCCGGCATCGGACACCAGGCGAAGATCGTCAGAGCGAGCGATGCCCCGCTCGACGGTGAAGGTCCCGGTGACGTCGGCCAGGCCCCCACCCTTCTTTTTCTTGCCGCCGAGCCGGTTGAGGCCGACGACCAGATTGAGGGCCGCGGCCATGGCCGTGCCCTTGGCGCCGGCCTTGGGGTCCAGGTTGCGGAGCGCAAAGGCGCCGTTGCCCTGGAGGGCGGAGACCATGTCGGCGACGCTGCGCCCGGTGGCGCCGAGCTTGACGTCGAAGTCCATGGCGCCGGTGGCCAGGGGTTTGCCGGTGAGGGCGCGGCCCGCCTTGTTCACGTCCATGCCCTTGAGGCCGAGTTTGGCTTCGACCACGGGCACGGTGGTGGCCCGGACAGAAGCCGTGCCCTGCACCTGGCCGCCGAACAGGTCACCGACGAGACGGTTGGCATGGAGGATGCCGTCGCTCAGCGCCAGGGCGAGGTCGGCGTTTACCAGGCGGTACTTCTGGAAGGCGACGGCGGAGGACTTGAGCTTGATGTCGGCATTGACGGCATGCAGCGCCAGAAGATCGATGGGATCGCGGGACCAGCGCTCCTTCTTGCCTCTTTTCGCGGCGATGACTTGTAGGAGCGACGGCGGCGAATGGACCGCGGGCGTTCGCCAGGCGACGGGATAGATGGCCGGTTCGGCCTGCGGCCAGGGCGGCATTCCGGGAAGGCGCAGCAGGGACGTCCGTTGCGCCGGCAGGAAGCGGTCGACGACGATGTCGCCGGTGTTG
>JAJFIG010000225.1 GCA_021775195.1 Rhodospirillales bacterium
GGGGCACCACCCAAAGAGCATGATCTAGAATTATTACATATTATAGTATGCACGAATTCGGCGATAGGCGCCTTGATCCCTATCAAGAAACCGCGCCACGCCCGGACCTTTGGCCCTAGTGGACAAAATCTAACACAGGAACCAGACCCGCCATTCGCCGGTCAAAAACACTATCAGAACAGGTGCGTTCCCAGAACGAAACGTTCCCCCGAAGTCAGGGCCGTAACCTCGTGCAGCAAAGTTGCCGACCAAACGACGGCACTCCCCTTGCCACCGCGATAGAGGTGTCCCCCGTACTCGGGGAACCGCAGTTCACCACCATCGAACCCGTCGGCGACGAGGTTCATGGTCATGGTGAAATGGCGGTGCGCCGTCTCGGGTGTCGAATTGTCCCGATGAGGACCGAGAAACCCTCCGTCGGCAGCCAAATACCGGAGAATCTTATACTGCTCGTGCTGGGTAATCTTGTACCGGTACGCCTTGTAGAGTTGCGGAATGATCCGCCTGATGAACGCCTTGTCGACGATACCATTTATTTCCGGATCCAGAATGTGATGCTGGGTGAGTTTTCCGGCGTCGGTATCGGTTTCAATTTTGTAGTCGGATTTTTCGAGCTTCAAGGCATCTGATCCAAGCGCCTCCCGGCCCCATACGGGCGTCGGACGTTTCCAGGCCTCAATCAGGATATCGCACGCGGTATCGCTCAGGACGTTGGGGATGATCATGATCGGCGGATGAGGCCCCGACGATACCGGATTGCTCCGATGAGCCAAGGGCCCCGCCCGTTCAAGCACGGATTCAACGTGATCCGACGGGTCTTCCGATCCGGTAGTCCAGGCAATCTGTGCATTGGGATTGACCAGCACCGAGGTAACCGGACACGGCGCCCCAATACCGGCGGCTTTTTCGATTCCGTAGGCGTCAAATACCGCGCCCGGCACGTCCGCCAGGACCCG
Organism: Rhodospirillales bacterium; assembly: GCA_021775195.1. Classification (GTDB taxonomy): domain Bacteria; phylum Pseudomonadota; class Alphaproteobacteria; order Rhodospirillales; family 2-02-FULL-58-16; genus JAJFIG01. The sequence goes on from JAJFIG010000225.1 coordinate 957, forward strand.
CAGGGTGTTGGCATCGTCGACCGCTGCCTGAGGGGTATCCATCGACTCTCGATTGATGACGAAGACCCGCGCTCCCATTGTTCCGAATTGCTGGCCAAGTGCCCGATATCGGGACACGACCTCGTCGGATGTCTTATTGGCGCCCTGGGGGCAGAAAACGAGAACAGTGGGATCGCCGGCGATGGTGTCGGCACCCAGAAATACCTCGTTTCCCCATTGATCGACGAGCGTGAACAGCGGTGCAGGATCGCCGATTTCTAGCACGACAGCCGCCCGGTTGGCCTGGTTTGCCGGCCACCATCGCCGACGGGCCTATTGCCCGCGGCGGGTTTGTTTCGCGTCACCAAGATGTCCCCCCGTTCTCTGGTCCCCCAATGACGGCTTGGCGCGCCTCCCCGGCCAAGCGGTTCGCCGTCAAGCCATCATCAGACCATCATAACGGGTCGTCACTGGAGACGAAATCGGAAATACCCTTCGTCGTCGCCGCCCGCCGCTGCGGGGCGGCGAAAGGCGGCAATTCCGGGAAAAAATGGGGTGGCTGATGGGAATTGAACCCACGACCCCCAGATCCACAATCTGGTGCTCGAACCGACTGAGCTACAGCCACCGTCGGGGGGTCCCTTGTGTAGTCCCAAGGTCCCGGCCCGTCAAGCGGCACCACTAGCTGCTCGCGAAATGGCGGCGCAGGCGCTCCGCGGCCTCGTCCAGCAGCGCGTCCTGCTTGGCGAAACAGAAGCGGGCAAAGTCGGCGACCGGGCTTTCCTGGTAGAAGGCTCCGACCGGCACCGCCGTGACCCCGGCCTCGGTCGTAATGTGGCGGCAAAAGTCGGCGTCATCGCCGTCGAACCCGACGGAGCGGAAGTCCACGGTGATGAAATAGGTGCCCTCGGCGGGCAGCACCCGGAACCCGGCCGCCGCCAGGCCGGCGGCGAAGCGGTCCCGTTTGGCCTGCATGCCCGTCGCCAGGCCCTGGAAATAGGCATCACCCAGTCCAAGGCCGTAGGCCACCGCCTTTTGCAGGTTGGGCGGCGTCGTGAAGACCGCGAACTGATGGGCCTTCGAGATCGGCGTCAGCAGGGCCGGAACGGCGGTGATGTACCCGACCTTCCAGCCGGTCATGGAAAAGGTCTTGCCCGCCGACCCGATACGCAATACCCGCTCGCGCATGCCCGGCAGGGTCATCAGTGGAATATGGGCTTGCCCGTCGAAGACGATGTGCTCGTAGACCTCGTCACAAATGGCATAGGCATCAAAATCCTCGAGCAACCGCGCGATGAAGGCCAGGTCTTCGCGCTTGAACACCTTGGCTGCCGGATTGTGCGGGGAGTTCAGCAGGATAAGCTTGGTTTTCTGGGAGAACGCCGCCGCCAGATCGCGGCGGGACAAGGCCCAATCGGGCGGTTCCAGGCGCACCAGCTTGGGGATTCCGCCGGCGCGCCGGACCATGGGCAGGTAGGAATCGTAAAGAGGCTCGATCAGGACCACTTCATCGCCGGGTTCGATCAGCCCCAACAGGCTGGCGGCAAGAGCCTCCGTCGCCCCCGACGTCACCATGACCTCGGTCCGCCAATCGACCTCGAGGCCGTAGAACCGGTGGTTATGGTCGGCGACCGCCCGACGCAGCTCCTCGATCCCCATCATCGGAGGATACTGGTTGGGCCCCTCGAGCAAAGCCTCGGCGGCCTTCTGGCGCAAATCCTCTGGCCCGTCCTCATCGGGGAACCCCTGCCCCAGGTTTATGGCGCCGTGTTCGATCGCCAGCCGCGACATGACCTCGAATATGGTCGTGCCGTAACCGGACAACAGGGTGTTCGCTGGTTTCAAGCTCGGCCTCGTTGTTCTGGAACCTGGAGGAGTCGTTCTTCTAGCATAGCCTTATTAGTCCTCCGTGAACCCCTCGTACACCCAGCGGAGCCCCCAAAAACCGAAGAGGATGCCGGCAACCGCCAATATCGTCAGGATGAAGATCGTCTTCCCCTCGCCCATCCCGTCCACGTAATGGCGCCAGCGGTAGCGCCCCGACACCCGCTCGCGGCACAAACGTGTCATGAAGGCGAGAGGCTCCGACGTGCACTCCCGGGCGGTGTCCTCGGCGATGGCCCGCCCCATTTCAGATTCCGGGTCGGGCGCCACATAGGGCTCGCTGGCGACCAGATAGATCAGGCCGAAGATGGCCGCAACCGCCACGAACGCCACCATGCCCAGGCGCTCGAAGCCGACCTTCATCCCGTTTGGCGCCATTGGTGATATCCTGGCTAAATCCCGAATACGTGGCGGTCGCCGGTCTTGTCTTGCCCGGCAGCAGCGTTGCTCTTTTCCCCGCCCTGTACCATAACCTAATCCGTTGCCACACATCGATCCAAGGAGGATGCGTCATGGTGCAGATGGCTGCCGCCATGTCCAGGCTTGGCACGGAATCGGCGTTCGAGGTCCTGGCCCGGGCCAAGGCCCTGGAGGACCAGGGCCGCGATATCATCAACCTGGGCATCGGCCAACCCGATTTCTCGACTCCGGACAACATCGTCGAAGCCGCCGTCAAGGCGTTGCGCGACGGCCACCACGGGTATACGCCGGCGGGCGGTATCTTGCCCTTGCGCCAGGCCGTCGCCGCCGACATAGCCGAATTCCGCGGCGTCACGGTCGACCCCGACCACGTGGTCGTCGTTCCCGGCGGCAAGGTGACCATGTTCTTCGCCATCCTCATGTTCGGCGAACCGGGTGCCGAGATCGTTTATCCCAATCCCGGTTTCCCGATTTACGAGTCGGCCATCGACTTCACCGGGGCGACCGCCGTCCCCATGCCGCTGCATGAGGACTCCGGGTTTTCGTTCAGCGCCGCCGAGGTCCTCGAGCGCCTGACTCCGGCGACCCGTCTCCTCATTCTCAACAGCCCCGCCAACCCCACCGGGGGCGTCGTGCCCCGCGACGAGATGGACCGTCTGGTCGAGGGCCTGGAATCCCATCCCGGGGTCGCCATCCTCAGCGACGAGATATACAGCCGCATGCTTTACGACGGCCGCCAGCACGTCAGTCTTCTGGAGTACGAGTCCATTCGAGACCGGGTCATTCTGCTTGATGGCTGGAGCAAGACCTATGCCATGACCGGCTGGCGTCTCGGTTACGCGGTTTGGCCGGCCGCCCTGGTGGACCCGGTAACACGGCTGGCCATCAACTGCCATTCCTGCGTCAACGCCGCCGCCCAGCACGCCGGGATCGAGGCATTGACGGGTCCCCAGGATGCGGTCGGGAGGATGGTTGCCGCCTTCGACGAGCGCCGTGCCGTCATCGTCGAGGAACTGAACGCCATCCCGGGCTTCCGCTGCATCGAGCCGGGCGGCGCTTTTTATGCCTTTCCCAACATTTCCGGCACCAACATCGATGCCCGCCAGTTGCAGGACAAGCTGTTGAACGAGGCCGGCGTCGCCACCGTCGCCGGCACCAGTTTCGGCCGCTACGGCGAAGGGTACCTTCGGTTCTCCTATGCTAACAGTGTCGAGAACATCCGCACCGCCGCCCAACGGATTCGCGACTGCCTGGGAAACGGGTAAGATTGGTCGAATTTTAGGCACATGCCTAATTATTAGGCGTGGATGTGGCCACGCGTTTTCCGCCGGCTGCCAACAAACGGCTGGTTTTGGGCCTTTTTCCCCGTTTTCCCTGTAGCCGCGGAATTGGCATGAATCCTGCTTAGTTCAGGGTGTATTCGACGGATCGCGGCAACCTTGATTTCGCCGCGGCAGCTGGCCACGAGAATTGAACAACCGCCGATATCGCGCGGCACCAACGCCGGCCATCACGCAGAGGGACACGATGAAAAAAATAGAAGCAATCATAAAACCCTTCAAACTCGACGAGGTCAAAGAAGCGCTTCATGAGATCGGCCTGCAGGGCATAACCGTCGTCGAGGCCAAGGGTTTCGGCCGCCAGAAGGGGCATACCGAGCTCTATCGCGGCGCCGAATACGTCGTCGACTTCCTGCCCAAGGTAAAGATCGAATTGGTCATCGATGATCAGATGCTGGAGCAGGCCATCGAGGCCATCCAGCAGGCCGCCCATACCGGCCGCATCGGTGACGGCAAGATCTTCGTAACCACGGTCGAGGAGGCCATCCGCGTCCGTACCGGCGAACGGGGCACGGAAGCGATATAGCCGTCCCCCCGCAGTCGAACTTTCATTTTTTCATATTGTAGTCTCCAGGGAGAAGGAACCCCGAACATGTCATTGAATTGCAAATCGCCCGAAGATGTCCTCAAGACGATCAAGGACAACGAAACAAGGTTCGTCGACCTCCGGTTCACCGACCCCCGCGGCAAATGGCAGCACCTGACCATGACCTCGGAGTTCATCGACGATGCCTCCTTCGACGACGGCATCATGTTCGACGGCTCGTCGATCGCCGGCTGGAAGGCCATCAATGAATCCGACATGACCCTGATCCCCGACGCCACGTCCGCCGTGATGGATCCCTTTTCGGCTCAGTCCCAGATGATCCTGTTTTGCGATATTTATGAGCCGTCGACGGGCCAGCCCTATTCCCGCGACCCGCGCTCGGCGGCAAGAAAGGCCGAGGCCTACCTGAGCTCGACGGGTATCGGCGACATCTCTTACTTCGGGTCCGAAGCCGAGTTCTTCGTCTTCGACGACGTCCGCTTCGACGTCTCCATGAACCACTGTTTCTACGAGTTCGAATCCGAGGAGGGCCCGTATGTCAGCGGCAAGATCCTCCCCGAGGGCAACATCGGGCACCGGCCGCCGGTCAAGGGCGGTTACTTCCCCGTCCCGCCCGTGGACTCCACCCCCGACCTACGCGCCGAGATGGTGACCGTGATGCAGGAAATGGGCCTGAAGATGGACAAGCACCACCACGAGGTGGCGCCCAGCCAGTCGGAGTTGGGCATGGTCTTCGACACCCTGCTGCGCGCCGCCGACAACCTGCAGATCTATAAGTACTGCGTCCACATGGTGGCCCACACCTACGGCAAGACCGCGACCTTCATGCCCAAGCCCGTCGTCGGCGACAACGGCTCGGGTATGCACGTGCACCAGTCGATCTGGAACGGAGGCAAGCCGACCTTCGCCGGCTCGGGCTACGCCGACCTCTCGGACACGGCGCTCTATTACATCGGCGGCATCGTCAAGCACGCCCGCGCGGTGAACGCCTTCACCAACCCCAGCACCAACAGCTACAAGCGTCTGATCCCGGGTTTCGAAGCCCCGGTGCTGCTCGCCTATTCGGCTCGCAACCGCTCGGCGTCATGCCGCATTCCGTTCGCCACCAGCCCCAACGGCAAGCGCGTCGAGGTCCGCTTCCCCGACGCCACGGCCAATCCCTATCTCGGATTTGCCGCCATGCTCATGGCCGGCATCGACGGTATTCAGAACAAGATCCATCCCGGCGACGCCATGGACAAGAACCTCTATGACCTGCCGCCCGAGGAACTCGCCGACGTCCCCACCGTCTGCGGCTCCCTGCGCCAGGCCATGGAAGCCCTGGACGCAGACCGCGATTACCTCAAGAAGGGCGACGTGTTCACCGACGACCTCATTGACGGATACATGGAGCTCAAGTGGGAGGAAATCTACAACTTCGAGCACACACCCCACCCGGTGGAATGGCAGATGTACTACTCGGCCTGACGACCGCCACCGCCAAAACACGAAGGGCCGCCCCTGGGGGGCGGCCCTTTTGTTGTTTCAGGTCATCCTACCCGGCAAACTCGGCGCGGATTATCTCCGTATGGGCGCCGACCTCGGGAACCGCGCCGAAGGCCGGTTCCTCGCCAACGACCCGGGCCGGCGGCGCCACCATCTCCACCGGTCCCGCGGGCGTCGCCACCGTCGCCAGGCGGGTTTGCGGGTGCCGTTTGAGGTCTTCCAGCGTGCTCAGCCGTCCATAGGCGATCTGCGCCTTGTCCAGGCGTTCGACGACCACCTCCCGGCTCAAACCGCCGAAGACTTCGTTGATGATGCCGTCCAGGTCCCCCCGGTTCGCCGCCCGTTTGGGGTTGTCGGTAAATCGCGGGTCGTCGGCAAGAGCCGCCTGTTCCAGCACCTCGGCGCAGAGGCGCCGCCATTCCCGTTCGTTCTGGATGGAGATGAGGATGAGTTCGCCGCCCCGGCAGGTGAAGGCGCCGTAGGGCGCGATGCTGGGATGGCTGAGGCCGGTGCGCGGCGGCACGTAGCCCCCATACGAATATTGAAGGAAAGGCACGTTCATCCAGTCGGCCAGGGCGTCGAACAGGGAAACCTTGATGCCCGCCCCCTTACCGCTTCGCTCGCGCGCCAGCAACGCCTGCAGGATCGCCTGATGGGCATTCATGCCGGCCGCGATGTCGCAGACCGAGACCCCGACCCGCGCCGGCTGATCGGCGCTGCCATTGACGCTGCACAGGCCCGATTCCGCCTGTACCAGCAGGTCATAGGCCTTCATCGACCGGTAGGGGCCTTCATCGCCGTAACCACTGATGTCACAGGTTATCAGCCTCGGAAACCGCGCCCTGAGATCGGCACTGCCGACCCCTGCCCGCTCCGCCGCCCCGGGCAGGAGGTTCTGGATGAACACGTCGGCGCGGGCCAGCATGCGCAGCAGAAGGGCGTGATCGTCCGCGTCCTTGATGTCGAGGACCAGGGATTCCTTGCCCCTGTTCAGCCACACGAAATAGGCGCTCTGGCCGTTGACGTAGGTATCGTAGCGGCGCGCGAAATCGCCTTCCGGACGCTCGATCTTGATCACCCTGGCACCGGCGTCGGCGAGCCGCGAGGCGACGTAGGGCGCCGCCACCGCCTGTTCCAGGGATACCACCAGCAGTCCATCCAGGGCATCGGACATCGTCATATATTTTCTCCCGCCGGCCGTCGGATCAACGGCCCGGCAGCGTCACTGTCAGGGCTGCGGCGCTGTTGCCGTGCACCTTGTCGTGGGCGCGGATGATCACCTCTTTGACTCCATCGGGAACGGACACACCCGACAGGCCGCGGGTGAACGGTTGTTCGTCCACATGGGGATGATAGAGAACACGTGACCCGAGGACCGTGCCGTCGGGCGCCACCACGTCCCAGCGATCAGCATAATGATCCCACCCCGTATCCCCGTGCTTCAGGGTCACGTCGAAGGAAAAGGCGCCGCTGCCGCTGGCCCGGGCCTTGGCATCGACGACGGTGACCTCGCCCGCCTGGACGACTCCAACCGAAAAAATGATCATGGCGATCACCGCCAACAGACCGCGCATCCAATCCTCCCGTCCCTTGTTTCGCCATTGCATTTGACCCTGTTCCTATGCCGCACCGGCGCCTTCAGTGCCAGAAAAATCGCCCGGCAGGGAAAATCCGACCCGCGTCCTGTGATTATTGTTGTTTGTTTGTTCCTGTTTTGTTATCGTTATGATCATGTTCCGGTTTAGCGCGGGATGACCACGATAGGGAGGACGAGGTTCATGAGCTCATCGACATTCGTGAAGGATTTTATTGCCCTGGGCAGTCTTTTCAGCGCCGGGTACCTGTGGCTCCTCATTGCCTGACAGAGCCCATTCCGCGCTTCCCCGCAACCCGGAGACCGGCCCCGCCATCCGGACCACCGCCCCCAGCGCGTGGCACCTCCCCCCAGACCGGTTGGCGGCGGCCGGTTTCCGGGTCAGTCGGGTTGGTCCTCGGCCGGCGGCACCGGCCGCTTGGCACCCTCTTCGTCGAGGGCGACATAGGTGAAGACCCCGTCCGTCACCTTGACCCGTGTATTCGCGTGCCGGCGCCTGAGAACCCAGGCATCGACCCGGATGCTCATGGATGTCGTTCCCACCCGCGTGATCTCGGCGTAGCAGCACAGAACATCACCCACATGCACCGGCCGATGGAAGGTCATCGCGTCCACCGCCACGGTGGCGACCCGGCCCCGGGCCCGGGCTCCGGCGACGAGGCCGCCGGCGACATCCATCTGCGACATCAGCCAACCGCCGAAAATGTCACCGGCCGGGTTGGTGTCCTTCGGCATGGCCAGG
>JAJFIG010000226.1 GCA_021775195.1 Rhodospirillales bacterium
AAGAAACGGGTGGCGCCCCTGGCCGAAAAACTGGGCACCGATATCGTGCTGCCCTGCGACGTCACAGACACGGCGAGCCTGGACGCGGTCTTCGAGACCCTTGAGGAAAAATGGGGCAAGCTGGATTTCGTCGTCCACGCCATAGCCTATTCCGACAAGGAGGAACTGAAGGGCCGCTACATCGACACCACGGCCGACAACTTCGCCCGGACCCTGAACATCAGCTGCTATTCGTTCACCGCCGTGTGCCAGCGGGCGGCGGTGCTGATGACCGACGGCGGTAGCCTGGTGACGCTGACCTACATCGGATCGACCCGGGTAACGCCCCACTACAACGTCATGGGCGTAGCCAAGGCGGCGCTGGAAGCAAGCATGCGCTACCTGGCCGAGGACCTGGGCCGGCAGAATATCCGGGTCAACGCCATCTCGGCGGGACCGATGAAGACCCTGGCAGCCTCGGGCGGCGGCGATTTCCGCTATATCCTGAAATGGAACGAGTACAATTCACCGCTGAGGCGCAACGTCACCCTGGACGACGTCGGCGGCGCCGGGGTCTATCTGCTAAGCGACCTGTCGACGGGGGTCACGGGCGAGACCCACTTCGTCGACTGCGGCTATCACATCGTCGGCATGAAGGCGGTGGACGCACCCGACATCTCGACGGTGTAAGGCCGCCAATCGAGGAAAGAACGGAAGCCATGTCCGGCAATACCTTCGGTCAGTTGTTCCGAGTTACGACCTTCGGCGAAAGCCACGGGCCGGCGCTGGGCTGCATCGTCGACGGGGTGCCGCCGAGAATTCACCTAGCCGAGGACGACATCCAGGTTCATCTCGACCGACGGCGGCCGGGGCAGTCGCGGCACACGACGCAGCGGCGCGAACCGGACACGGTCCAAATCCTGTCGGGGGTCTTCGAGGGCGAGACCACGGGGGCGCCCATCGGGCTGCTGATCGTCAACGAGGACGCCCGCTCCAAGGACTATGACGAGATCAAGGACAAGTTCCGCCCCGGTCACGCTGACTTTACATATTTGAAGAAATACGGCATCCGCGACTATCGGGGCAGCGGCCGGGCGAGTGCCCGGGAAACCGCCATGCGGGTCGCCGCCGGGGCGATTGCGCGCAAGGTCCTGGGCGCCGGCACCGACATCCGCGGCGCCATGGTCCAGATGGGGCCGCATACCATCGAGCGCGAGCGCTGGGACTGGGCCGAGACCGGCAACAATCCCTTCTGGTGCCCGGACGCCGAGACGGCGGCGGCGTGGGAGACGTTCCTCGACGGCGTACGCAAGTCGGGATCGTCGACGGGGGCGGTGATCGAGGTCGTGGCCTCGGGCCTGCCGGCGGGCCTGGGCGCACCGGTATTCGACCGCCTGGACGCCGACATCGCCAAGGCCCTGATGAGCATTCCCGCGGTCAAGGGCGTCGAGGTCGGCGCCGGCTTCGGGGCGGCGCAACTGAGCGGGCCCGAAAACGCCGACGAGATGCGTCTCGACGCCGACGGCACGCCGATGTTCCTTTCCAACAACGCCGGCGGCGTCCTCGGCGGCATCTCCACCGGCCAGGACATCGTCGCACGCTTCGCCGTCAAGCCGACGAGTTCGGTCTCCATCAGCCAGCGCACGGTCGATACCAACGGCGAAAACGTCGAGGTGGCGACCAAGGGACGCCATGACCCGTGCGTCGGCATCCGCGCCGTGCCCATCGGCGAGGCGATGGTCGCCTGCGTGCTCGCCGACCACCTGTTGCGCCAGCGGGCGCAGTGCGGAGAGTAAGGCGGTTTCAACGAAGGGGGGCATCGGCCCGGAAGGACGGAGACAACGCCATGCCGCAACCAAAGCACATCATCAAGCTGCCCCTGCCCGACGAGGAAACGCTGGGCGACGACATCAGGAAATACTTCGACCTCTGCACCGAGAAGCTGGGCCTGGTGCCCTACGTGCTGCGCGCCTACACCGCCAAGCCGGAGAAATTCCAGACCTTCTCGCGGTTTTACAACACCCTGATGCTGGACGAGGAAAACTGCGGGCTTTCCAAGCTGGAGCGGGAAATGATCGCCGTCGTCGTGTCGTCGGCGAACCACTGCTACTACTGCCTGGTCGCCCATGGCCAGGCGGTGCGAAAGCTGTCGGGCGACCCGCAACTGGGCGAGATGATGGTGATGAACTACCGGGTGGCGGAGCTCAGCGAACGCCAGCGCGCCATGCTCGATTTCGCCTGGAAGCTGACCACCGACCCGCAGGGGATTTCCGAGGACGACCGGCAGGGATTGCGGGACGTGGGCTTCACCAACGACGACATTTTCGACATCTGCGACACGGCGGCGTTCTTCAACTACACCAACCGCATGGCCCACGCGCTGGACATGATGCCGAACCCCGAATACCACGCCATGGATCGGTAGTCGTGCAAACCAGCGACGGCTTCCCGCCGGGGACGGCCTATGTGGACGGGCGCTTCTGTTCCATGGCCGAGGCGCGGATTCCGGTGCTCGATTTCGGCTTCCTGCGCTCGGACGCGACCTACGACGTGGTGCACGTGTGGAAGCGGCGGTTCTTCCGCCTCGACCGGCACGTGGAGCGGTTCCTGGACAACGTCGAAAAACTGCGCATGTCCCTGCCCTTCGGGCGCCAGGGCCTGGAAGATATCCTCATCGAGTGCGTGCGCCGCTCGGGGCTCGACGACGCCTACGTGGAAATGATCTGCACCCGGGGCATGTCGCCCACCTTCAGCCGCGATCCCCGGGACGCGGTCAACCGTTTCATCGCCTTCGCCATCCCCTTCGGCTGGGTCGGCGACGAGGACCAGCGCCAGCGCGGCCTGCACATGGCGATCAGCACCATCACCCGGATCCCGCCCCAGTCGGTGGACCCGACGGTGAAGAACTACCACTGGCTCGATCTGGTCGGCGGCCTCTACGAGGCCTACGAGCGGGGGGCCGAAAACGTCATCCTCGTGGATGGCCGGGGCAACGTCGCCGAGGGGCCGGGCTTCAACATCTTCGCCGCCCGGGACGGCTCCCTGACGACGCCGGGCAGCGGGGTGCTGGAAGGGGTGACCCGGCAGACGACCCTTGAACTCGCCGCCGAGCTCGGTATCCCGGCGGAGGCGGCACCGCTTGCGGTGGAAACCCTCAAGGGGGCCGACGAAGCCTTCCTGACCTCGACCGCCGGCGGCATCATCGCCATCACCCGCCTCG
>JAJFIG010000227.1 GCA_021775195.1 Rhodospirillales bacterium
TCACCAAGCACGGTGGCGAGATCTTCTTCGAGACCGAGACGGGCGCGGGTACGACGTTCGTTGTCAGGCTGCCCATGGTTGCCAGTGAAAGGACGCCGGAGGCCGCCTGATGAAAAGCCGGGTCCTGTTCGTCGACGATGAGGAAAACGTGCTGCGTGGCCTCAACCGCATGCTCCGCAAGATGCGCGACAAGTGGGACATGGCTTTTGCCCATGACGGCGAGGAGGCGCTGGCGCTGTTGAAGACGGGATCGGCCGATGTCGTCGTCACCGATATGCGTATGCCGAAAATGGATGGCGCCCAGCTTCTCGATCAGGTCCGCAAACTCCACCCCGGCTCCGTACGCATCATCCTTTCCGGTTATGCCAGCGAGGAAAGCGTCATGCGCACCGTTGGCCCCGCGCACCAGTACCTGGCCAAGCCCTGCGACGCCGACACCGTCATCAACACCGTCGAACGCGCTCTCGCCCTGCGCAAGCTGCTGCGTTCCGATGAATTGCGCAGCCTGGTTTCGGGCATCGACACCCTGCCGACGCCCCCACAGATATATATCAAGCTGCTCAAGGAGTTCGAATCGGCCAATGCTTCGGCGGCCTCCCTGGCCGAGATCATTTCCAATGACATCGGCATGGCGGCGCAGACCCTGAAGTTGACCAATTCCGCCTATTTTGGTCTTGCGACCGAGGTCACGAGCACGTTGCAGGCGGTTCAACTGCTTGGTTTCGATACGGTCAAGGCGTTGGTCCTCGTTGCCGGGGTCTATGGCAAATTCCTCGGTGGCCGTGATTCGGTGATCGCGATGGAACGTTTGAGTCAGCGCAGCGTCGGCGTCGGTGCCCTGGCGCAGGCCATCTGCGAGGCCGAATCCCTCGACAAGCGGATCGCCGACCAGGCCTGCTGCGCCGGCATGATGTCCCATGTGGGAACCCTGCTGCTCATCGCCACCTGGCCGACCCGCTTCCAGCGGGCCATGGATCGCATCGACCGCGAGGGCATCGGGCTCGTGGAGGCGGAGCGTCGGGAATTCGGTGCCAGCCACGCCGAGATCGGCGCTTATCTGCTTGGCGTTTGGGGATTCAACGACCCCATCGTCGAAGCGGTCGCCTATCACCATGAACCGGGGCGCTGCGCCTGTCACGAAGTCAACGCCCTTGCGGCCCTGCACGCGGCCCAGTTCCTGATACGCCAGGAGGACGGCAGTGAGCACGACGATACCGAAAAGCCACAGGAACTCGACTATGAATACCTTGCCGGAATTGGAATGACCGATCACATTCCCAAGTGGCGCAAAATCGCCAGCGGGATCGAACAACGAGGCACGAAATAATGTCGCGCAAAATCCTCATCGTTGACGACGAAGCACCGCTCCTTGCCGCGCTTCGCCGACAGTTGCACGCCGATTTCGATATCTGCACGGCCCAGAACGGCGAAACGGCGCTCAAGGCCCTGGAAGAAGACGGACCCTTCGCGGTCGTCGTTTCCGATATGCGCATGCCCGGCATGGACGGGGCGCATCTTCTCGAGGCCGTCAGCCGCCGCTCCCCTGATACGGTGCGCATCATGTTGACCGGCTGCTCCGACCAGGAGACCGCCATCCAGGCCATCAACGCCGGCGGCATCTTCCGGTTCCTTACCAAGCCCTGTCCGGCCGAGGTCTTGCGCGACGCCGTCGAGCAGGCCTTGATCCAGTACACGCTGGTCACCAAGGGCAAGGAACACGTGAAGAAATTTTACGACCAGTTGGCGCAGGCGCAGGACCTTCTGCAGGAAACCCAGATGCTGTCCAACAGCGTTCCTGACGCCCTTTACATGTTCAATCTCGACATGACGCTGGTCAAATGGAACACGGCCATGGAATCGATGACCGGCCTGGACGCGGACCAGCTTCTCGGCAGGACCTTCCAGTCCTTGTTCGACCCCGACGAACAAGCCAATTCCGAAGCCGCCATTCGCGAGGTCCTGGACAAGGATGTCGCCAGTATCGAGTCCTGTTGGATCGCTGGCGGCGCCAGCGTCCCGGTGCTCTTGAACCTGGCGGCGTTGCGTGATGACGAGAACGAAGCCGTCGGCATCGTCGGCAGTGCCCATGACATTACCTACCGCAAGACCCTGGAGCGCGAACTGCGCGAAATCGCCGATACCGACGATCTCACGGGGATCAGCAACCGCCGGCACTTCCTTGAGATCGCCCGCCACGAACTGAAGCGGGCGAAACGGTTCCACCGCTCCCTGTCGGTGGTGATGCTCGACGTCGATCATTTCAAGGCGGTCAACGATACCCGCGGCCATGCCGTCGGCGACGATGTGTTGCGGACCCTTGCGCACACCTGCCTGAAGGCATTGCGCGACATGGATGTGATCGGGCGTTATGGTGGTGAGGAGTTTGCAATTCTGCTCCTTGAGACCGACGAAAAACAGGCGTTCAAGGTGACCGAGCGGCTTCGCAAGGCGGTGCAGAAAATGGCCATCGATACCGACGCCGGACCGGTGCGCATTACCGTCAGTCAGGGCATCGCCACTGCCACCGGTGCCGAATCCGATATCCCCGAGCTGCTGGCGCGGGCCGATACGGCGCTCTACGCGGCAAAGAACAACGGCCGCAATCGGGTGGAGGTTGACTCCGCCCCCGCCCTCAAGAAAGCGAAAGCCGGCCGATGACGGAAAAGGTTCTCATCGTCGACGACGACCCCAACCTGCTTGCGGCCTGCAAGCGTCAGATGCGCAAGTTCGACCTGTCCACGGCCGAGGGTGGGATCGAGGCCCTCAAGATGGTCAAGGAGGAGGGGCCTTTCGCCGTCGTCGTCTGCGACATGCGCATGCCCAAGATGACCGGCGTCGAGGTCCTTGCCTCGCTTCGCAAATTCGCCCCCAACACCGTGCGCATGATGCTCACCGGAAACGCCGACCAGCAGACCGCCGTCGATGCCATCAACGATGGTGCCATATTCCGTTTCTTCACCAAGCCGTGCCCGCCCGAGGTGCTGACCGGCGCCATCGAAGCCGGCATCGAGCAATACCGGCTGGTAACCGCTGAACACGACCTTCTCGAAAAGACCCTTACCGGCAGCGTCAAGGTCATGGTCGATATCCTGTCAATGACCAACCCGGAGGCTTTCGGCCAGGCCGAGAAGGTTCGCGAATGGGCGGTCAAGCTGACCTCGGCCATGGGCGTGAAGATGCCGTGGAAACTGAAACTGGCGGCCCTTCTCGCCCCCGTCGGCCAGGTCGCGATTCCGTTGGAACTGATGACCAAGATACGCAAGGGAGAAAAGCTGACCGAGGTCGAAGCCGGGATCATTGCCCGCTATCCCGAGACCAGCCGCGCGCTCATCGCCAACGTTCCGCGCCTGCAGGAAGTCGCCGAAGTGGTCTTCTATCATACCAAATGCTACGACGGTGCCGGGTTTCCCAAGGGCAGCCGCGCCGGACGGGATATTCCGTTGGAGGCCCGCATCCTCAAGGTCCTGTACGACCTGGCGGCCATTTGCCCCGGCCCCAATCCAACGGGCAGGCAATTGGCCGAGTTGGCTGCCCGCAAGGGCCACTACGATCCCGCGATACTGGCCCGCGCCAAGGAAAGCCTCATGGTTTCCGATGCACGGGCCGCCGAGGTCAGCGGCACCGCCATGGAGGTGGCGGTCAGCATGCTGACCCGTGGCGATATCCTTCGCAGCGATCTGGTCACCGCCGAGGACCGGCTGATCCTGGCCACCGGATCCCGCCTCACCGACGTTCAGGTCGAGCGCGTCAAGATCTTCGCCGCGGTCAACAAGCTCAAGGAACCGGTGCAGATCGTCAGGGTTCCCGGCGCGGCAACGGCCTAGGGATCATGGCGTCATGAATTCATGGCGTCCGGCAGATAGGTGACGATCTCCGGCACGAAGACGATGATCGCCAGGGCGACCAGAAGCAGGAGGAAGAACGGCGTCGCCGCTTTCGCCACGTGCAGGATGTTCCGCCCGGTCAGCGCCTGAAGCACGAACAGGTTGAACCCGACCGGCGGCGTGATTTGCGACATCTCGACGACGATGACGACGAAGATGCCGAACCACATCGGGTCGATGCCCGCTTGTTCGACCATCGGCAGGATCACCGAGGTGGTCAGCACGACCACCGAAATGCCGTCGAGAAAACAGCCGAGGATGATGAAAAACACGGTCAGGGCGGCGAGCAGGGAATAGGCGGACA
>JAJFIG010000228.1 GCA_021775195.1 Rhodospirillales bacterium
CCGTCCTCGCCGCCACCATTCTGGGTGCCGTGTTGGTGGTGCAGGCCGCGGGGACCGGCAATCGCGCGGCCGCCCAGAGCGTCAACCTGGGCGGGGGCGGAAACTCCGATACGCCGATCGAGATATACGCCGACAACGGCATCGAGTGGCAGCAGGAAACCTTGATCATCCTGGCACGCGGCAATGCCCGCGCGGTACGCGGCGACCTCCAGGTCAAGGCCGACGTACTTAGGGCCTACTATAAGGAAAAGACCGGCGGCGGTACCGATATCGAACGCCTGGACGCCGAGGGTAACGTGCGGATCTCGTCGCCAGGCGAGACGGCCTACGGGCGCGAGGCAGTCTACAACCCGACCGACGGCATCGTCGTGCTGCGCGGCGGCAAGGTCCGCCTGGTGACCGACAACGACGAAATCACCGCCGATCAGCAGTTGGAATACTGGGAACACAAACAAATGGCGGTGGCGCGGGGTAACGCGGTGGCAGTGCGCAACGACAAGCGGCTACGGGCTGACGTCCTGGCGGCCTATTTCCGCGAGAACAAGAAGGGCGAGAGCAAGGTCCACCGCATCGAGGCCTTCGATAATGTCCGCATCGTTACGGCCCAGGATACCGCCACCGCGGATCGAGGGGTCTACAATGTGGAAAGCGGTATCGCAACCTTGACAGGATCGGTTAAGATAATCCGTGGTCCGAACAGACTGAGGGGATGCAGCGCACAGGTGAACCTGAATACAGGCATCAGCAAATTGTTCAGTTGCAGCAAATCCTCGGGCGGCCGGGTCAGGGGAATAATCAAACCGGTAAAGAAAAAATAAACTTATATTTGGGTAGGGTCTGAGCCAATCTCATGAAGACCCCGACGACACATCACTCCGGCGACGGTAAAGGCGCCGAACAGAACGCCGCGAAGCCACGTCTGGTGGCCGACAACGCCGGCCTGTTCGCCAAGGAGCTTGGCAAACGGTTCAAGAAACGCCCGGTCGTAACCGACGTCAGCCTCTTTATCCAGCGCGGTGAAGTCGTGGGCCTTCTCGGTCCCAACGGCGCCGGCAAGACCACCTGCTTTTACATGATCATGGGGCTGGTGCCGCCTGACCACGGATCCATTCACCTGGACGGCCAGGATATCACCGATCTACCCATGTACCGGCGCGCGCGCATGGGGATCGGATACCTTCCTCAGGAAGCGTCCATTTTCCGGGGCCTCTCTGTGGCCAACAACATCCGCGCCGTTCTCGAGGTGGTGGAAAACAACCGCGACCGGCGGGAAGCAATCCTGGATGCCCTGCTCGCCGAATTTTCGATTACGCATCTGCGGCGCACGCCGGCGCTGGCCCTGTCCGGCGGCGAGCGACGCCGGGTCGAAATTGCCCGCGCCCTGGCGTCCAACCCTCACTTCATCCTGCTCGACGAACCCTTCGCCGGCATCGACCCCATCGCCGTCGGCGACATCCGTGACCTCGTCGTGCATCTGAAGGACCGCGGGATCGGGGTGCTGATCACCGATCACAATGTACGCGAGACCCTGGACGTCATCGACCGGGCCTACATCATCCATGACGGCATGATGCTCATGGAAGGTGAACCTTCAGACATCGTCGGCAACGAGGATGTCCGGCGTGTTTATCTCGGCGACCGGTTCAGTCTCTAGAGCCGGGTCGTGGCAGCGGACACCCGCTTGCTCCCAAATTATTCCGTCGGGTGATTTCCAGAGGGGACGGCGCTGGTTGTGATAGCGGCGGCGGCCGGATGGGTTTGGGGCGGACACTGAGGGCTCAGAGCGTGTATGATAGGCGTGGATTGAGATAGCGGATGAAGGGTGGTTGATATTCGATATGGTGATGAGCCCGCGACTCCAGCTCCGCCAGACCCAGGCGTTGGTAATGACACCGCAACTGCAGCAGGCCATTCGGCTTCTGCAGTTCAATAATCTAGAGTTGGCGGCCTACGTCGAGCAGGAGATCGAGCAGAACCCCCTTCTGGAGCGCGACGACGACCCCGCAGGCCAGGATGAGGGTGTCGCGTCGGAAGATTCAGCCGAGGCCACCGACGACATTGAGAGTGACGGCTTGGCGGCTATCGATTTCACCACGCCCGAAGACCAGGGACTGGGCAGCGGCGACGCCATGGACGTGGACTACGACAATCTGTGGAACAACGACAGTCCCGGCGACTCGAATGAAGACGGTTTTGCCGCCGGACCGGCTTTTTTCGACCACGGTCAGCGCGGAGCAAGTTCCTTCGACGAGCAAAGTAATCATTTGGAAGAGACCCTTACCGACGAGCTGTCGCTGCGCGACCACCTGACCAATCAACTCAATCTCGACCTCGAAGACCCTGTGGACCGGATGATCGGCGTGCACCTCATCGACCAACTGGACGAATCCGGGTATGTCACCGGCCCTCTGGATGGCGTTGCTGAAATCCTCAACTGTGAAATCGGGCAGGTGGAGGCGGTGCTGGCGAAGCTCCAGACATTCGATCCACCGGGAATTTTCGCCCGCGGCCTTATGGAGTGCCTGGCGATCCAGCTACTCGATCGAAACCGCCTGGACCCGGCCATGGAGCTCCTGCTTGGTCGCCTGGATTTGGTGGCAAAACAGGACGTGGGGGCACTGGTTTCGCTGTGCGGGGTCGATGCCGGTGACGTCTCCGACATGATTGACGAGATCCGTGCACTCAATCCGAAGCCAGCCATGGCCTTTGATTACGAGGTCTCGCAACCGGTTGTGCCCGATGTACTGATGCGGGCACGAGCCAACGGCGGATGGACCATCGAACTGAACAACGATACCCTACCCAGGGTGCTGATCAATAATCAGTACTATGCCCATATCTCCCGAACCGCCCGCAACGATACGGAAAAGCAGTACATCAGTGGATGCTACCATTCAGCGAGCTGGCTGGTTAAGTCCCTCCACCAGAGGGCGACCACGATCTTGAAGGTGGCCACCGAAATCGTCCGCCAGCAGGAGGGTTTTTTCGTCAACGGAGTACAGCACCTGCGCCCGCTGGTGTTACGCAACATCTCAGATGCCATTGAAATGCACGAAAGCACGGTCAGCCGCGTAACCTCCAACAAGTACATGGCGACTCCCCGGGGAATCTACGAGCTTAAGTACTTTTTCTCGCCCGCGATCTCCGGGGCATTGGGCGGCGGTGAGCATTCCGCCGAGTCGGTGCGCCATCGGATCATCGAACTGGTCGAGCGGGAGACAACCAAGAATGTTCTATCCGACGATAACATCGTCGCGGTGCTTCGGTCCGAGGGGGTCGACATCGCGCGCCGCACGGTGGCCAAGTACCGGGAAGCCCAGGGGATTCCCTCCTCGGTACAGCGCCGCCGGGAAAAGAAACGCCGGTCCTGATGCAGCGATGGTAGGCCGGTAACGGAATGAGCGGGTCGATGTGTGGCTATTGACTCTGATGAAACAGGCAACTAACTTCCGGGCCTTCGCGCGCCACGGGTGCGAACGAGCGGTCACCAATACCGCGCTAAAGCACCCGGATCGACCGGCAAAAAACACACCGATGCAGACGGTTATGCGCCTCTCTTGAAGCAGGTCGGTTTTCCATGGATGTAATGATCAAAGGTAAGAATCTTGATGTCGGCGAGGCCTTGCGCGGCTATGCCGAGGAGCATCTGGCACAGGCGGTCTCCAAATATTTCGATCGCGCTCTTGCGGCCAACGTGATTTTTTCCCGGGAAGGGCACAGGTTCAACGTCGAGATCCAGGTGCATGCGGGCCGCGGTATGATGATGCAGGGGGGCGCCGAAGCTGGCGATGCTCATACTGCTTTTGATGCCGCGCTCGTCCGAATCGCGAAGAGATTGCGGCGCTACAAGCGTCGCCTGCGCGATCACCATAAGGGGCGTTCCGGTGAATCAACACTGCCGGCCCAGCAATACGTCCTTGCCGCTGAGCGTGAAGCCGAGGACGATGATGAAGGTCAGCCGATCGATGGCGAGCAGCCGGCGATCATCGCTGAAATGCCCCATGAAATCGCTACCCTGACCGTGGGTGAGGCGGTCCAACGCATGGACCTCGGCGATCTGCCGGTGGTCATGTTCAGAAACCGGGCACACAACGGGCTCAATGTGGTCTACCGGCGCGCCGACGGGAACGTTGGCTGGATCGACCCCAGGAACATTCAGTAAGGGCGACGGGAAGGGCAAGGAGCGGTCATGGAAATCAACGACCTTCTCAACACCGAGAGCGTCATTGCGAGCCTGAGGGTGACCAGCAAGAAGCAGGCCCTGCAGGACCTTGCCCGGCGTGCCGCGGAGATTACAGCCCTGGACGAACGCGCCATCTTCGATGTCCTTATGGAGCGCGAGAAACTGGGTACGACAGGGGTCGGCAACGGCATCGCCATACCCCATGGTAAGCTGGGCAGCCTGGACAGGCTCTATGGGGTGTTCGCCCGCCTTGAGCGTTCCATTGATTTTCAGTCCATCGATGAACAACCAGTTGATCTGATCTTTCTGCTGCTCGCTCCCGAATCCGCCGGAGCCGATCACCTCAAGGCCCTGGCGCGGGTCTCGCGGCTGCTGCGCGACAAGACAGTTTGTGAAAAGCTCCGAGGCACGGAAAACGCCGAGGCTCTCTACGCTCTTCTTACCGATTCCACAGAAACCCGGGCTGCATAAGTCCTCCCGAATCGTCTTTAATGGACGCTTTGCGGCGCCATGTCGTTCTGGATCACCGCCGCGAACGCCGAATCGCGACCGGAGACGACGGCAAGCTCGCGGCCGTCGGCGCCGTGGATGGCAAAGGTCTGCTCGCCATCGATGATGACGGGCTTCACGTAGGCGAGCTCTTCGATTCCCCAAAGGGCGAAGTTGCGGGCGCTCAAACGCGGGAACCGTGCCGTGACGCCGTGCTGATCGGGTTCGTGTTTCATGGAGTCCACTCCTGAAGCGAGGCGCCGGTGGCCAGGCGCGCTTCGCTGAAAAGGCGATTCGAAGACAGACCTAGGAGTCGGTCCCAACGTCGATGGTTTTGGGGGAGGGCGCCTTTTTCTTGGACGGCGCACCTGATTCGATCTTGATCGTGCGGACTTCAGGTTCGGGGACCTGACGCTCCAGATCGATGTGCAAGAGGCCATTGTCGAGAACGGCACCGCCGATCTCGATACCCTCGGCAAGGACGAAACTGCGCTGGAACTGACGCGCGGCAATGCCCCGGTGAAGGAATACGCGACCGGTATCGTCCTCGTCGCGGCGCCCGCGGATGACCAGTTGGTTGTCCTCCACCGAGGCATTCAGGTCATCCATTGAAAACCCGGCCACGGCGAGGGTGATACGCAGGGTGTTCTCGCCCGTCTGTTCAATGTTGTAGGGGGGATAGCCCTCGGCGGACGCCTTGGAGGCGCGGTCAAGGATACGTTCAAAGTGGTCGAAACCAAGCAACAGCGGGTTATTGAAGCCGGTGAAGCGTGTCATGATGGCGTCCTCCTCCCAAGGATGAGCGAGTCCGATCGTGGTGGGCCCTATTCAAGGCACCCCGCCGGCGGCCGCCAAGGGCACCGCCGGTATCCGGCTATAATATTGGTTGCTAGGTGCGGGTCGTCAAGGGAGGGGCCGGGCTGCATGGCAATACGGCCCGTTTATCGCGGCCAGGCCAATCGCGGGATTTGGTGAAGCCGAGGGGAGAAAGTTGAACCCTGGCCAGTCCCCCTACGCCAACTCGGCTACGCCGGAGGCGAGGGCTTCGGGCGACACGCCTTCGTCTA
>JAJFIG010000229.1 GCA_021775195.1 Rhodospirillales bacterium
ACCAATCACCACCTACACCAAGTACCTGACCATGGACAACATCATGCTCCCCCAACACAAAAGCAAAACGAGTCCCAAGGCCTGGGAGCGCGTGCACATGAGCACGCTGACGCAACTCCTGGCGGGACTGCGGGAAGCCTCCCATGAGGGCTGATCGGCCGGCGACGCCGGAAACATCGATCATCATCCGGACCTTCAACGAAGAGAAGCACCTGCCTCGGCTTTTTGATGCCCTCGACCGCCAGAACAACCGAAATTACGAGGTGATCGTTGTCGATTCCGGATCCTTTGACCGTAGCCGAGACATCGCCGGCGAGCGTGCCGATAAACTGATCCGCATTACCAGTCACGATTTCACTTTCGGCTATTCCCTGAACGCCGGCATCAAACAGGCGCGGGGCAGGTTCATCGCCATTGCCTCGGCCCATACGATCCCCTGCCACCAGGACTGGCTCGACGATCTCATCGCGCCGCTCCGGGAGGAGAAGGTAGCGATGACCTACGGCCGCCAGATCGGGGCGCCGTGCTCGCGCTTTGGCGAAGCCGAGGACTACGACCGCCTCTACGGCCCGCACCCGCGCGAGGACACACTCACCCTGCTCCGCGCCAACAACGCCAATTCCGCCATCCGCCGCGATCTCTGGGACCAGCAGCCCTTCGACGAGACCCTGACCGGCCTCGAGGACATAGCCTGGGCGAAGCACTGGCTGCAGCAGGACTATCGTGTCGTCTACGTGCCCGACGCCGCGCTGCATCACCTGCACGAGGAATCATGGCAGCAAATCCGGCGACGCTACTACCGCGAGGCGGTCGCAGCGCGGCGCATTGGGATCAAGAGCAAGCGCACGGTCCACAGCGAAATTTGGACCGAGGTCAAGGCCATCCTGTCCGACTACGCGAGGGCGCTGAAACGGACGGACAATCCCGTCTGCCAGCGCCTGACCTACAGCCAGCGCCTGCGCGAAATACTCTATTTCAGAACCCACAAGACCTATGGGACGCTCCTCGGGCTGCTCAAGGCCCACCCCATGGAAACCCAGCAGGAACGAGAAGACATCCTCTTCGACCGCACCTCTGGTGGTGTCCTCATCCACGAGCCGGGCAAGGCGTCCTACGAGCCCATGCACGTGCCCGAACTCAAGCCCGGCGACGTGCTGATCCGCGTCGCCCACGTCGCCGTCTGTGCCACCGACCTGGAAATCTTCAACGGGACATTGGGATACTACAAGAACGGCATGGCCGAGTACCCGATCGTACCGGGCCATGAGTTCAGCGGCCGGATCGCCTCCCTGGGCCACAACGTCCAGGGACTGTCCGAGGAGGACCCGGTGGTCGTCGAGTGCATTCAGAGCTGCGGCGTCTGCAAGCATTGCCGGGCGGGAAATTTCATCGGCTGCGACGACCGCACCGAACTCGGAGTCTTCCGCCGTAACGGCGCCTACGCCGATTACGTCGCCGTACCGTCGCGTTTCGTCCACAAGCTGCCGCCGGGCGACGACCTGCGCCGCGCCGCCCTGTGCGAACCCCTTGCCGTGGTTCTGAAGGGAATGCGCCGCCTGCCGCCCTCCATCAACGGTGGCCGGCAGCGCTGCGCGGTACTCGGAGCCGGCCCCCTCGGCCACCTTTGCGCCCTGACGCTCGCCCATTTCGGCCACGAGGTGACGGCATTCGACCGTATCCCGGAGCGCCTGGCCCTGCTATCAGCGAGCGGCATCGCCACCTCGGGCAATCTCGACGAAGTGGCCAAGTTCAACATCATCGTCGAGGTCACCGGCGACCCCGAGGTTCTCCACCAGGCCCTGCACTTGAGTCCCGCCAACACCCTGATCCTCCTGCTCGGCCTGCCCTATGGTTCGCGGCCATTCTCGTTCGAGACCGTAGCCGCCTACGACAAGACCGTCATCGGGTCCGTCGGCAGCACTGCCGAGGACTTCAGGGAAGCCATTCGGCTCCTGCCGAAGCTCGATCTCACCCCCTACTTCCAGTGCATGATGCCGCTCAAGGATTTTGAGCACGGATGGGAGAAGAGCAAGGCCGGCAACGTGCTCAAGGTCATCCTCTATCCTTCATGATCCCCATGCGCGGTGCCGGACCTAACCCCGTCCGCCACTTCCAAATATCCTGATGACTCCAGTCCCAATCTTTAACGTCAATGAAGTCAACGTCGTAGCCTTCTTGCTGCTGGCCCTGTCCGGGAGGCGGCCCTACGTCGCCGGAGTGGCGCCCTTCCTGCCGCGCATGACACCGCTCCTGCAACCCATCGTCGACTGGACGACGCGGTCGGGACGGGCCAAGCATCTCATCGATACCTGTCCGGAACTCCATCCGATCCGGGACTATTACGCGTTCATCTACATGCACAACATATTCGAGCCGACCGAGTCCTGGCAGGACGACTATTTCAGGTTCGCCGCGGCAGATGTGGCCGTGCCCGGGTACGCCATGGCCTACAAGCATGCGACGTGCTCGTACATGCGCGTGAGCCAGATGCACATCCTGCTGATCGACGCCGCCGAGCGGGCTTTCGCCGACCGCGCCGTTCGCTTCCACGGCCTGCCCCCCGAGAGCGTCGGGCTGTTCGAAGCCTATTTCAAACGGCCGCCGCGGGCAGAGATCCGCACCACGCCCTGCCCCCAGCGCCTCGTCAACGGGCTGTTGTCCCTGATGATCGCCGCCTACACGGTGGCCTGGGTATTCCGGCGCACACGCCTCCGTGTCCCGGCGGAGCACCTTTTCATGGCCGTCGACTACGTGTCCGATCCCCGTGACGTCCGCCTGATTAACGAACTTGCCGACGGTGGCGACTTCCTCCTGATCCCGCGCAACCGCAAGGTCTACGGAGTCGACCATACGGATAACCTGACCGTTCCCTTCGAGATCCGCGACGTCGGCGAGGGATTGTTCAATCCGGGAATGGCGTTGCGCACCATCGCCATGGTCGTCGGCGACGGGTGGTCGCTGCTGCGGCATTTCGCGTGGCTGCAGCCGCAGCACTTCTTCCACGTCGCGACCCTTCCCTATCGGCGGGCGCTCTTCCGCGGGCTCTTCAACCGTTTCCGCGTCAAGGCCTTCTGGGGCCGCGACGAGAGCAACCCCGAGCACATCATCCGGCGCCAGGAGCTCAACCGCGTCGGCGCCAAGGCGTTCGGTGTCCAGCACGGGTCGCCGTCCCACGCCATCATCCAACCCATGTGGCGCTACATCAGCCTCGACACCTTCTATGTCTTCGGCCGTGCCATCTACGACAAGTACTGGCGGCATACATGGGCCCAGGACATGACCGTCAAGGCCGTGGGCTCCTTCGGCGCCCGGCGGCCGGACTACGGCCTCATCAACCGGCCGCGGCCCAAGAACATTCTGGTCATGGCCAGCCTTTTCTTCGCCCACGCGGCGTTTGCCGAGACCGTCCGCGCCCTGGGTGAGGCCTTCCCGGACCGCACGATCTTTATCCAGGTCAAACGGCGCTTCAAGGACTGGCCGGCTTGCCGGGCCTTCGTCGCCGAATCGACGCGGGGCCTATCCAATGTCGTCTACACCGATGACATGATCTTCGATCTGTTCGCCAAATGCCGGTATGCCTTCGCCGACCCCTCGACAACGGTCCTCGAAGCCTTGCAGTTCGGCGTGATATCCTATTTCCTTGATGTCGCGCCGGAACAGCAGGCCTGCATCTACCGCGACTACCCGGACCTGTGCGTGACCTCGCCCGACGAAGCAGTCCGGCGCATCCGGGAGATCGAATCAGGGGAGGGGCCCTATCCCCGTGAGAAGTTTGCCGACCTTGTCGATCTCTCGGGAGCGGTATTTCACGACACCGTGCGCGAGGACCTGGGCCTGGCGCCGGCGGCGGCGTGCCGCAAGGACGCCACAATGGCGCTCGGTATTTGAAATGGCCGCGACCGGTCACCATTTGCGAAAGGCCGCCAATGAACCGTGGCCCCGTCCGACGGCGGCATGGGACGCGCAGGAACTTTCATTGACCATTATCGGCAAGGACTTGGCACGTCCTTGCGAAGCGGGGGACACGTCCGATGGGCATTAACGTACTGCTGCTGTATCCGAACACCTACGGCATGAACATGCTGCCCCCTGCGATCGCGTTGTTCTCAGCGCTTCTGAAGCGCGAGGGCCATCGCGTCGAACTGTTCGACGCCACCTACTACACCATGGAGTACGGCATCGATTCGGACGGCACCAAGATGGAGTTCCTGAACGTGGTTCCCTACGACATGGAATCGCGAGGCATCAAGCGCCGGACGACCCACTGGCGCGACGACCTCCGCAGCCAGGTGAGTGACTTCAAGCCCGACCTGATCGCCATGTCGACCACCGAGGACATGTGGAACCTCGGAGGCATGCTGCTCGACGGGATCGCCGATTTCATCAAGGCGGACCGGATCCCGGTGATGGTCGGCGGGGTCTTCGCAACATTTGCGCCACATCTGGTGATCCAGCACCCGTTGGTCGACATCGTATGCAAGGGCGAAGGCGAGAACGCCCTCATCGACCTCTGCCAACGCATCGAGATGGGCCAGGATTACGGGGACGTGACCAACCTGTGGGTCAAGCGCAAGGACGGCACCGTCGCCAAGAACACGGTGTCCAAACCGGTCGACATCAACACCCTACCCATGATCGATGTCAGCCTGTTCGAGGACGCCCGGCTGTATCGGCCCATGGCCGGCAAGGTCTACCGCATGCTGCCCGTGGAAACAGCGCGCGGCTGCCCCTACAAGTGCAGTTTCTGCAATTCGCCGAACCAGATCACATTCTATAAAGAGAGCGCCAACGAAAATTTCTTCCGCAAGAAGCGCATGGACTTGATCCACGACGAACTCGTCCACCTCAAGGAAAAGCTCAACATCGAGTACTGCTATTTCTGGGCCGATACCTTTCTGGCCCTGAGCCCGTCGGAATTCGACGAGTTTTGCGAGATGTATCAGGACATCCGTCTGCCGTTCTGGATCCAGACCCGCCCCGAGACCATCACCGACTACAAGGTCAAGCGCCTCGCCGAGGTCGGCCTGCACCGCATCTCGTTCGGTATCGAGCACGGCAATGAGGAATTCCGCGCCAAACACCTCATGCGCCAGTTCAAGAACGCCGACATCATCGAGCGCCTCAAGATACCCAACAAGTATGGCGTCCCGTACAGTGTCAACAACATCACCGGCTTTCCCCACGAGACTCGCGAGCTCGCCATGGACACCGTCGAGCTCAACCGGAACATCGCCTCTGCCAATCAGAACATCTATTCCTTCACCCCCTTCCACGGCACGCCCTTGAGGAAGCTTTGCGAGGACATGGGCTTGATCGATCCCGAGACCATCACCCAGTGCCTGACCGACAAGCCGACCCTGACGTTGCCCGGCTACTCGGTCGAGGACATCCAGGGGCTTAAGAAGTGTTTCGCCCTCTACGTCAAATTCCCTAAGAACCGGTGGAAGGATATCCGCCGGGCCGAGGCCGACAACCCTGAGGGCAACCGCATTTTCGCTGAGCTGCGCCAGGAATACCTGGAGAAATACATGCCGGCACTGACCGAGGGTGAGGGCGAGAACCCCAACGTCGCCGACCTCGAGTACGGCGCCGCCTGACTGTCGCCCGGGTGGACGGCGGATTCGTCCGCTGCCCGGCATCGATCGACCTTGGAAAACACACCCCTGAATACGCAATGAGAACCCTGCTTCGAGCCATCTATCGCGCCGTCATTCACGTCGTCCGCGCCCTCATCGTCGGCGCGGACCGGCTGATCGGGCGCCGCCAGTTCATCAAGGCCTGTCATTTCATGCAGGACCGCCTGGACCTGACCCTTGACGTCGAGGGCATCCGCTTCTGGTGTGCCACCCCTCTGCCCTTTCTCAGGGCCAATACGTTGATGACCAAGGAACCCGAAACCATCGCCTGGATCGACTCCTATTTCCGCAGCGGCGACGTCTTCTACGACATCGGCGCCAACGTCGGGGTCTTCAGCCTTTACGCCGCCAAGAAAAAGGACTGCCGGGTCCTCGCCTTCGAGCCCGAATCGAACAACTTCGCGACGCTCAACCGGAACATCTGGCTCAACGGCCTCGACGAGTCGATCCTCGCCTTCAACCTGGCGCTGCATGACAAGGCCCGGATCGACGTCCTCAACCTCTCGAAGTTCACTCCCGGGGGGGCCGTGCACAGTTTCGCCAACACCGTCGATGGCTGGGGTCGGACGTTCAGGCCGGTCTTCCGGCAGGGCGTCATCGGGGTCTCAATTGACGATTTGGTCACCGTTTACGAGCAGCCGTTTCCGGCCCACATCAAGATCGACGTCGACGGCAACGAGCACATCATCGTCGACGGGATGACAAAGACCCTGGCGGACCCGCGGCTGAAGTCCATCGCCATCGAGTTGAACCTCAGGGACCGCGAGGAGATCGACCGGTCCATTTCCGAGACCATCCGATCGCACGGGTTCGAGCCCTTGTCGGGCGACCGCTTCGTCAATCCCGTTAAGAAGGACATGAAGAACTACTTCTTCCTGCGCCCATGAGCCCACGCACCCCCGCAGCCCCCGGCGACGGAAACCGTGTCTATTTCATAAACGTCAGCGAACTGACCGTGATCCGGTTCCTGATCCTGGCCCTGCTGGGGAGGCCAGTCTTCATCGTCAACGTCGAGGCCCTGTTCCCACCGCTGCAGCGATGCCTGGATCTGACTGCAAGAGCCATCCGCCGCTTGGGCCGGGCGCAGCGCCTGTTCGACACTGTCCCGGAACTGTATCACTGCGCGGAAGCCGGCAGCGAGGTTTACCTCTACAACATCTTCGCCAAGATCGAGCCATGGATGAACGGCTATTTCGACTTCGCTGGCGCCGACGAAAAGACCCCCGACTACGCCATGGCCTACAAAGCAACGGTCTGCGATTTCATGCGCCTTAAGTTCCTGCCGGTCCTGATCCTGGACTCGGTGCTGCGGAAACCCCGGGCGGCCCCCGTTTCGTTCGTCGGCATCCGCGGCGCGACGCGGGGCGCGCTCGCGGTGTACAGCGGGCAACCGCGACCGCAGATCACGGGACCACGGCTGAAGGGCCTGTCATTTGTCCTCAACGCTCTGTCGTCGTTGCTGATCGCTTCCTACGCGGTCGCCTGGATCTTGTCGCGAACGCGTCCTTTCGGACTCCAGGCCCGGCGGCTGTTCCTGATGCTGGACTACGTTCCCCGCTTCTACAATCACCTTCTGTACCGCGAGCTGCATGACGTCCCGTCCCTGATGCTGGTCGTCCGGACGGCTCCCCACAACCAGCAGGAAGCCGAACGGATCGGGCCCTACGACAAGTGCAATCCCAAAGACGGCCGCCTCGCCCTCGGCGACGCGTTGCGCGCCATCGGGCTGGTCCTCCGCGACACCACCCGCCTGTTCCGGCACTACCACGGCCTCGACTCGGACGTCTTCTTCCGCATCGCAAAACTGCCGTTCAAGCGCATAGTCCTGAAGGCACTGTTTTCCCGCTACCGGCCAGAGTTCTACTTCGGCCGCGACGAGGACACCCCGGACCACATCCTACGCCGCCAGGAGCTCAACCGGATCGGGTCGAAATCCTACGGCAACCTGCACGGGTTCCCCACCTACGCCAACCTGAGGGCAACGTTCCGCTACATCAGCTATGACCGGTTCTATGTCATCGGCCAGGCCATCTGCACCTACTACCGCGATACCTGGGCCAGCGACATGGCCCTGGTCCCCGTCGGTTCTCACGGCGCCTCCCGCGAGGATTATGCAATGATCGGGGCGCCGCGGCCGTCTGACATCGGCATCTTCATTTCCGTCTACACGGGCGAGCCAGCCCTGGTCCGCCTGATTCGCGAGGTCGCCGACGCCTTTCCGGACCGCACTCTGTGGCTACAGCTCAAACCCAATTATGCCGCCAGGGAGCGCGGCCGCGCCTTCGTCCGCGAATGCCGGTCCGGCCGTCCCAACATCCGCTACACCGAGGACAGCCCGTTCAGCATCATCCGGCGGGTGCGTTTCGCACTTTCCGATTCCTCGACCGCCGTCATGGAGGCACTGCAGTTCGGCGTGGTGACGTTCATGACCGACGTTTCCGAGAAACACGAGGACTGCATCTATCGCAATTATCCGGATCTCTGCATTCGGACCGGCTCCGAGGCAGTCGCTCGCATCCAGGCCGTCGAGGCCGGTAAGTGGCGGTACCCGAGGGAGACGTTCGACGACCTGGTCCATCTCTCGGAAACGCCGTTCGCCGACGTCCTCAAGGCCGATCTCGGCCTCGCCCCGGCATCATCGCCGGCAATCCCGGAGCAGCCCCTTGCAGCAGGGTTTCATGTCTGATGCTCCGGCCTGTATCCTTTGACGGACGAATGCCATGACCTTTTTCTTTGACCCCACCATCGAGCGCAAGTCACGCATTGTCGACGGCGCCCTCAAGAATGATGACGCCGGCATACCCCTGCCATCCGTCGTCGAGGTGAGCGAATCCGGAACCTGTAACCGGAAGTGCGCCTTCTGCCCGCGCAGCGATCCCGGCTACCCCGACATCAAGGAATTCATCGATCCAGGCCTCATCGACAAGTTGTCCGGGCAGCTTGACGAGGTCGGATTCCAGGGCATTTTCCTGTTTTCCGGATTCGTCGAGCCGTTGCTGGACAAGAACATTTACGACCTCGTCGGGATCGTCCGCGGCAACCTGTCGGGGGGCCGTGTCGAGATGGTCACCAACGGTGACGTCCTTGACCGCGAGCGCCTTCGCCGGCTCTTCGAGAGCGGCCTGAGCACGCTCTTGATCAGCGCCTACGACGGCCCCGAGCAGGCCGAGGGTTTCGAGGCGTTGTGCCGGGAAGCCGGGCTGCGCGATGACCAGTACGTAGTCCGCAAGCGCTATCTGCCGCCGGAGGAGGATTTCGGCATCACGCTGAGCAACCGCGCCGGCATGATGGATCATGCCGAGTTCAACATCCCGGTCCCCGAAGCGACCCTCAAGCATCCCTGCTTTTATCCCCACTACACCTTCTTCATGGACTATCTCGGCGACGTTCTGCTGTGCCCCCATGACTGGGGCAAGAAGCTCATCGTCGGCAACATGAAGACTCAGAATTTCAAGGACCTCTGGCTGAGCCCCGGGTTTGCCACGGCGCGTCGGCGTCTGATTCGCGGCGACCGCGGGTTCGATCCCTGCCGTGTCTGCGACGTCAAGGGCACGCTGATGGGCAAGGATCACGCCAAGGCCTGGAACACCCTGGACAAACGGTCCCGCTGACCCGTCGGAGCCCTTTCATGCGTCAAGTTCTGATCACCGGAGCAAGCTCGGACATCGGCATCGGCCTTTGCCGGCGCTACCTGGAGAATGGCTATCGTGTCGTCGCGCACTATCGCAGCGGCCAGCCGGCCTTTTTCGAGCTCGCCGAGATGTCGCCGGACATGCTGCTCCTTCCGATCGATTTCTCCGACCCCGAGAACGTCGAGGCGGCGATTCGCGACCACGGCGACACGATCACCGGGAGCGACGTTCTCGTCAACGCGGCGGCGGTCCTGGAATCCGTGCCCTTCGCCGAGATCTCGCCGGACACCCTGCTGCGTGCCCTGACCGTGAACCTGGTCCCCGCCGTTCTTCTCGTCCGTTCCATCGCCCCCGCCATGGCGGAGCGCGGATGGGGCCGCATCGTCAACATCAGCAGCATCGGAGTCAAGTTCGGCGGCGGGTCGGCAAGCTTCTGCTACGCGCTCAGCAAGCACGCCCTGGAATTCCTGCCCGCCGACCACACGGCCTGGGCGGCGCGCGATGTCTTCATCAACACCGTGCGCCTCGGCGT